>CAJQQR010000113.1 GCA_905480545.1 uncultured Pirellulaceae bacterium | reverse complement strand
TATTGGAATCAAAGGGAATCGAGACGGAATCGGATCAACATTTAAGATTGAACGCGACCAAGATGTCGAATCAGGAAAAAGCTTTGTGCGATCAATTGTAGGTGGTGGCAGTTACTTGTCATCAGGTGAGAAATGCCTGCTGCTACCAGGACCCGATGAATCAGGCTTAACCGCCAGGGTTTCGGTTCAATCGGGTGACAAAACCTACGTAGGATCAAAAAACGGTCGGTACACGGTGTCGTTCGATGATTGATTGGGTCGCGAGTTGTTTGCGGTGTTGGCGACGTTCTTCTGATCAAGAAAAATTCCGTTGCTGTCGAAGCGAAGAGCAATGATGTTATCTATTAGATGCCAAGAACGAGAAAAGCCCGCGATTGCTCGCGGGCTTTTCAATCTTTACTGCACTTCACACTAACAATTAGTTAGCAGAAAGAGTTTGGATGCCACTGAAGGTCGCTGGGTCGACAACAGGGGCTGGAGGAACTGGACCGGTTGAGGTCGTTGCAGCTTTGGCAGCTTCTGGAGCTGGTGCTTCTTTGGCAGCTTCAGGAGCAGCGTTGGCAGGAGCTGAGTAGTCGCTTCCGCAAGCTGGTTCGCATTTGCTGTCGCATCCGCAACCTTTGTTGCCCAAAAGTCTTGGACGATTTTTCATTCGGTCCAAAAGACCAAGTCGGTTAACCTTCATTGAAATGAGTGGCTTGCAACCTGCGTCGCAACCGCAAGAAGGATCGGCCTTCGCAGCGGTGTCACAACCAGAATCGCAACCTTTTGCTGCGTCACATCCGCAACCGGTGTTGCAAGCTGTGAAACACGGCTTAGGAAGATTGATTTTTGGAAGAGTGATCTTTGGAATCAAGACAGGAATGCTAATGCACTTCATGTCAAAACTTAAGATTCTTGGACGACAAGCTGAACGACGTCCCATTAGCCCACAACCTGAGTCGCAGCCCGAGTCACATGCTGCAGCTGCGGGAGCAGCTGCACATCCTGTGTCGCAACCTGCGTCACATCCACGATTGAAGAAACGGCCTCGGATGATACCGATTCCGTCACAACCACACGACGGTTCTGGAGTACCGCAACACGATGTGTCGCATCCACAACCACTTCCACCAAGCATTCGATCGAGCAAGTCAAAACCGAAGCTTTGTGAACTGACTGCAAAGCATAGAGCGATTGCAGCGAAAGTCACTTTAGATTTCATTTGCTAAGTCTCCTTTAGCGATTCCGTTTCGTAAAACTTCCTTCCCGACGCGCTAGTTACCCTGGCAACTAACGCAAAGATCGTGTGCCGGGCCCGGCTCTCTTTTGTAAAGGAGAACCATTTTAGTGGCGGGAATTTTTATCGGGATGGATTCTTCCGAAACATCTGAAACAAAAATTTTGAACCAGTCCGCAAATCCCTATTGCGTCCAAGTAGTCCAAAAACATTTCTTTGCGGCAAGTGAGTTTGATCATTTGCCACATGGCTTGATATCGGCAAAGGCTGAATGACTGCTTTAACCTAGAATCATCAACGCAAGGAGCGGGTGGTAGTTAAAATTTAACGTTTGTAGCGGTCGGGAAGTTTTTGGTAATTGTGAAGGTCTGACTCTGACAGTCGTAGTGATTTGACCGCCTAAAACGGAGTTGAAAACGGTGCTTTTGCGGCGGAAATAGTTTTACTTTTTTCGAGATTTTTTTGGAAATCAGGTTCTTTTCCCGACTTGCTCGCACCAAACACTGGTTTAAGTAACAATGGGTGCTGCGTTAATTGAGAGAATCCAATACATGAACTGCCGAAATCCGGGGTGACAGCAATGCCAACCTCGGAATGGTGGCGGAACGACAAGCGTTTTGCCACTAGGCGCAGGATGTTCGACAAGAGAATAATTCAGATATCAGTTCTGAGCGGGGTAACGCTCTCCCCAAAAGTTGATTGAAGAATTTACCGTCAAACAATCCCGAAGCACCGATGTCGGTGACCCGGAATGAAGCCAGGCAATGATCAAATAAGCTCTCGATTCACTTTTTCCATATCAGGCCGATTTATACCAAGTGACACTTTCCGATTCCACCATCAAGAAGTCGCAGTATTACGAATCGATTGATCCGGATGTGCGTTTGATGTTGCAGGTTCAAGCTGATCATGCTGAAGCCTTCGAGGAGCTTACGCGGAGATATCAAAACAGGCTTTTGCACGTCATGGAGCATCTGGTTCGGAATAAAGATCAAGCACAGGACTTGGCACAGGAAGTCTTCCTCCGTGTTTATCGTTCTCGCAAAACCTATATTCCCGGCGCGAAATTCTCGACTTGGTTTTTTACTATCGCAAACAATGTTGCCAATAATGCGCTGCGAAATCGGTCGCGAAGAAAAGAAATTAATTTGAATCCAACACCCAACAGTGAGAATGGGGTTCAATCTCTCGAGACGATGGCAAAAGATGCCAGCGGATTGATGCCCAGCCGGCAATTAGACAGTCGTGAGTTGGGTGAAGTGGTTCGCGCCGCTATTGATACCGCTTTGAATGAGCGTCAAAAGATGGCGTTGCTGCTCTCAAAATTTGAAAACATGAGCTACCAAGAGATTGCAGAGACGATGGATTTGTCTTTACAAGCCGTCAAATCGCTATTGTCACGAGCTCGAACAAGCTTAAAAACGGCTTTGGACCCCTATTTTCAGTCGGGACATTTACCAGAATCCTATCGAGGATCGTTTGATAAAGAAAATGAGTGATAACGATACAAACGCGAAGTTTCCTGAATTGGTCGCCTACTTGGATGGTGAGCTCACTACCGACGAGCGTGCTGAGATTGAAGGGCGACTGGCAAGTGACAAGGAGTATCGCGGCGAGTTAGCCGAATTGCAACGGACATGGGATTTGCTCGATGCACTTCCGCCTGTCGTTGCGTCTGAATCGTTTACTCAAAGCACGATTGAGATGGTGGCCCTTAAGGCGTCAGCGCCAACCTCACCTCGGGCGGCACCGATACGTTGGTTGCGTTTCATTGCCGTAGTTGTATTGATGCTGGTGCCGATCGCGGCGTTCTATTTTGGTTATTGGAATACGCAGAAGGATTTGAACGCCAATAATCGGCAAACCTTGGACGACATTCCGATTTACGAAAATCTGGAGCTCTATAGGAGTGTAAACGCGGAATTAGATGTTGAAGGGGCGATGAAATTCCTTGAGTTGCTGGTAGAGACAGAAACTGTATTTTTCGATTTCGACGAGTCGGATGTTGAAGAAGCTGATTCCGAACAGGATTCTTCAGTCCAATTGGTGAGTTCCGTTAAATCATCGGGCCCGATTAGCGATGAAAAAATGCAAGACCTACTCTATAGGCAGCGACAATTTGAGAATTTGGAGAGTGGGGATGGCGGTCCTTCTCAGGCCGAAAGCCTCCGCAAATTTCATCAACAAATCACGAATCATCCTAATAGCGATTCGCTTTTCACGTCGTTGCGGAAGTTTCGGGAATGGCTCCGTAACAAAGGTTATCGTGGTCAAGAAGTAATTGATACGATTATGGATTTGTCGCCGGCTGAGCGGGTTGCAGAAATCAAACGGATGGAGGAAAAGGACTTCGAGGATCGATATTCACGTAGTTTTTCATCCGATGTCCCCGCGATTTCGCCTTCTCCCAAAGATGTTGCGTTGATTAATCGAATTGCAAATGATTGGTCCAATTCGTATATGATGCGCGTCCTTGAGCATCTGATGAGCAACTCAACGCCCGAACGGATCAGTGAAATCGAGGCAAAATTGGATGCCGCTCCGACCGAACATCATTATCGTGCAATCTTGATGATGGAGGGGCGTCGCGGCGTCCGGATTTCGCCTCCCAGAATTTCAAATGAAGAAAATATCAAAAAGTTCATTGCTGGACTTTCGGAAGAATCAAAAGAAAAATTGTCGTGGCTTTCCGAAGAGGTTCAGGCTGAAGTGGTTCAGATGTGGATTGGAATCGCATTGTTTCGTGTCAAAGACTCGGATTTATTCGAGTTCTATGACAATGGTCTTAACGGCAAGCAGCGAAACTCACTGAAGTCTGTCGATGCACCAAGACGCAAAGAGTTGTTGATTAAGGCGTTTCGTCAAACTCTGTTTCAACGATCGATTCCTGAGGAGGACTTGACTGAATTGATCAACAAAGAATCGAAATCTGACAATGAAGAGGGTTCCGCAAAACCCAAGAGTTCCGCAAAACCCAAGAGTTCCGCAAGACCCAAGAAAAAGTTGGATGGGGCGTAGTTTTTGCCCCTGCCAAAAAGCGATCTGATCGGTTGTGTGAATACGTTGACTTTTGGATTGGACGGGAAGACGGATTTAAAGAACAGGTCCGACCGTCCACGGAAGGAATTCTTCGTCGCCGAATCCATTCAGTTCACTTTTGGTTTTCTTGCCGCCGGCGACTAGTATGATTTCGTCCAGGATTTCGCGTCCAACATTCTCAACGGTTTCACCGTCAAGAATTTTTCCAGCATTGATGTCCATGTCGTCAACCATTCTCTCGTACATTGGCGTGTTCGAGGCAATCTTTATGGTTGGAACGGGTTTGCAACCAAAGCAACTTCCGCGACCGGTGGTAAAGCATACGACGTTCGCACCGCCTGCAACCATCCCTGTTACGCTTGGGGGGTCAAAACCGGGCGAGTCCATGATTACCATTCCTTTTGTGGTAACCGGTTCTGCATAATCGTAAACTGCTTCGAGAGTGGTTGAACCGGCTTTCGCAATTGCTCCCAGCGACTTCTCCGTAATCGTCGTCAAGCCACCTTCCTTGTTTCCGATGGAGGGATTGTTGTCAAGTTCTTCTCCAAAAATACCGACGTACCACTTCCACCATTCGATCAACTCCAGCAGTTTATCGGCGACGGCGGGCGTTCGAGCGCGGCGAGTTAGCAAATGTTCTGCACCATAAATTTCCGATGTTTCGGCCAGGATGCTTGTTCCGCCATGGGCCACGATCAAATCTGAGGTAATCCCAAGCGCTGGGTTCGCGGTAACGCCCGAGTTACCATCAGATCCTCCGCACTCGGTTCCGAGAATGATTTCAGATAGCGGGGCTTCGGTCCGCTGAATATCGTTGGCTATCGGTAGCAATTCCTCAACGCGCTGGATCGCTGCGTTAATCGTTTTTTTGGTTCCGCCCAGATCTTGCATGGAAAAAACGGGTGTTTCATTTTGGTTTTGTCCACCGATTTGAACAAGGTTTTGGTCGATCATTAACGTTCCGGGTGTTGCTTGCTCGCAACCCAATCCGATGATCAGGTACGCCCCAACGTTCGCATGTTTTGCAAAACCGCCCATGACTCGATTGAGCATCTGGTGTTTGGTACCCTGATGTTTCATCCCGCAGCCCGTCTCATGCGTTAACGCAATCACGCCGTCGACGTTGGGATACGCTGCCAGTCGCTCGGCGGAAAAGTGTCTCGCAACAAATTTGCTGACCGTTGCTGAGCAGTTCACCGTTGAAATCACAGCGATGTAGTTGCGTGTGCCTATTTTGTCATTGGCGCGGCGATAACCCTTGAATGACAGGGCCGCTTCATTTCGTAAGACATCGGGAATGACACAGGCTTTTTCGTGCTGTAATACGATATTTCCATTTTGCAAATTGTGGGAATGGACCCAGTCGCCTACCTTGATTTCAGACGAGGCGTATCCAATCACCTGACCAAATTTACGAACTGGAGTACCGATCGCGATAGCTTCGGTTGCAATTTTGTGCCCGATCTTGACATCCTGAGAGCAGGTGATTTCAGCATTTCCGACCTGCATCTTTTCGTTTGCGGAAACAGTTCGAGTGGTGACAACGATATTGTCGTCAGAATTCAGGTGAATAAATCCAGGCATCTTTATTATGTGAAAGAGTTTTTAAGGAGAAGTTGCCAATTCTAGCAGTTCTTGGCGTTGTTGTGCGGAAGAACATCGCCGGAGGCAATCGTCGTGCTCCATTCGGTGTCAGGTAGATACCGTGCAGCTAATCTCAATCGCGAAAGTTTTGATTCAGACCGAGCTCTGCTCAATGAACTCCTTCCAGCCCTGCAGCTGTTCCAGTGTCAGGGAATTCTCACGTTTTAATTCATGTTTCAGCCGGTTGTTGCTGCCGCGAACCTGAACCGTTACCGTCAAGCGACCATTCTCCTCATACTTAAAGCGAACTTCGATAGGGGTTTTGGCCGGAAGATTGGCGGGCATTTTTGCTACGGTGCATTTTCCAATTTGCGAGCAATCATCCGGATTGTTGCTCTCTCCTTCAACGATTTGAACCAGGATCGATTGCTGGTTGGGTTTGTTAGTGAGGAACAGGCGTTTTGCGACCACCGGTAAAGGCGTATTTCTAGGGATCACGATGCCGTTGCGAGGTCGCTTTGTTTTTGAGTCGATCCCAACGACACCCAAACTGTGTGAATTCACATTTTTAATTGTGATTTCAGTGGTCTTGCCTCTCTTGTTTGCAAGGATCAAACCGGCTCGAATGGCCGCACCGTGTGCAACGGCTTCGTCAGGAGAAATCGACTGCTGCGGCTGCTTTCCGGAGACCCGAAGCAGTTCGGCCGAAATGCTGGGCATTCGTGTCGATCCACCAACCAACAGGATCATATCGAGTTCGTCCCACGTCAGTTGAGCTTGTTGAACGGCCTGCTTGGTGGTGAAGATCGTTCGGTCAAGAAGATCGCGGCTTAAGGTTTCGAACTTCTCACGAGTGACTTCGATCTTGAAAAGTTTCCCGTTCAATTCGATTGATATATTGGCTTTTTCGCGGACGGTTAAAGTCCGTTTTGCGTCCTCGCATTCACGCCAGAGTTTTCCTGCTACGTTCGGGTCATCACGCGGATCAAATCCGTCGGTCCGAATGATGTCTTCTGCGATGTAATCGACCAACCGCTGGTCCCAGTCGTGACCACCAAGACGCATATCGCCGTCGGTTGCTATCGCTCTGTATTGATCCCCCTCGATTTCCATGACGGTGACATCGAATGTTCCACCACCCAAATCGTAAACTAAAATCCGTCGTTTGGTTTCGGTCGTTCCTTTTTCGTTCAAGAACCCTTGCTGGACACCGAATGCGATCGCCGCGGCCGTAGGCTCATTAATGATATCGATTACTTCAAGACCAGCCATATAGCCGGCATCCATTGTTGCCTTCCGGCGGACCTCGTCAAAGTACGCGGGAACGGTGATGACGGCTTTGGTAAAAGTTCCAATTTGTCGTTCGGCATCACGACGAAGCTTTTTCAGAATCCATGCTTGTAACGCTTCTGGCGGATACTGGCGCCCACCGAGGGGCTTATGATAAGCACGCTCGCCGAGGTCGCGTTTCGGCAGATCCGCAATATTTTCGTAATCGGTCCCCAGCGCTTTGACCGCTTCTTTGCCGACGATTACGCTTTGCCCATCAAATAGCATCGTACTGGGCGTTAGCTTGTCACCCTCGGCATTGATAAGCGTTTGCGGGCGTCCCGAGTTGTCTAGGAACGCAACTGCTGAATAGGTCGTACCGAGGTCGATGCCTACTGCCAATTCGCTTTCCGTCATGTTTTCGTTCCGTTCCCATTCTGTTTGTTTTCGTTCGACCGATCAATTGTCGTCGATCGGTTTCTGTCTAAACATTTTGATTCGTTTAATAGAGATAAGAAATAGGGTTTGGCTAATCAGAAAAGTGTGGGACGGAAGTGGTGGTGGATAAGTAGTTTATCCTGATTGTAACGACTGAATATAGAATTTCGGTGGTCAATAGAGATCTTGGAGACCGCGTTTGTTTCGCAATCGTAAAGGCTTCTAAGATCTAAAAAAATTGCCTGACTCCTTTGTTCTTAAAACAAAAATTTAATGTGTTGACGATAACCTTCGCATCGGAAATGCTTACTCAGAGTTGAATCCGGCCGCGTCGTCGGAAAGGAAACGGAATGTACAAGGATGCCCACCACCTACCACGGAAGAGAGATCTTTGAAGGACTCTCATCTTATGACTATCGATTTTCTACACACAGTCGTTGGCGTTGTTTTTCTAGCCGTTTGGGCGGTCGTCGGACAAGTCACTTTTTTGAAAAGATAATTTGCAGGTAGGCGCGTTTGAGCACCAGGCAATGCTTTTTTATAAACGTGCGTGATTCGTCTCGATCGATAACCGGTGGGCCTGAGCAGAGGCCTTCGTATCATGCGAATTTGAATTCACTGAAACACACTAGCAGTCGAGTGGATGGAGCATCCACTGCCGCTTTCGCTTAATTCTCCTCGACGTATTTTGTTACGTATCTTCGTATTGGAAACGATCTGAAACGCTGGAGAAGACGGATTGTACTTCGTTTGGTAGTGTTTTTCGGAACCCGCAGAATTAGTTCGGTTCGACGGCTCAGAGGCGAATCTCAAAAGAGAATCGGAGGAGCAAAAGAAGCAGAGTCGCCGCAATTGCAGCGACTCCTGTTCCGGGTTTTAGAAGGTTGAATTGTCGGCGCTGGGAGCCTTTGCAAGTTCTTTGAGTGCATCGAGGCTTGCGAGGACATCGTCCAAACTGATCTGTTCCCAGTTATCTTTTTTATGGTGGAGAATCGCGAGCTTGAATGCGTCAAACGCTTCAGAGAGGTCTTCAGGTAGTTCGCCGATATTGGCAAATGGACGCACAAAGTCGATCGCTTCTTCATCACCATCTGCGTAAATTTTGGAACCATCAGAATCTTTGGCTGGAGCGGGGCTGAGGTTCTCCTGATCACCGAAATCCGGGCCTTCGTGGGCTGGTCCGGTTGGGACTTCACCTTTGTTTTTTGGCTCCTTATTTACAGCTGGCTCGAAGTCCTCGTCGATTTCTGTCGAAATGACTTGGTAATCTTCGGGTTGGTCTTCGGGAATCTGTCCCATGGTTTCCCAGCGTTGCCTTCGCATTTGCGAAACCGACCATTTATTTTGAATCGCTCCTTCGAGCCACAATTCAGGATCGCTCCAGTCAATTGCTGCGTGGAAGTGGCTCCAATAGAGCCCTTTGTAATCCTCAACGGATCCCCCAAATTTTTGGAAGACTCGCCTCAGTCGACCGACATGCTGCGAAGTCACCCCACCCACTAGTTTGCTCCATGCCTCGTCTGAGTACTGAGTTGGATGAGCATCTTTGGCGATCAATTCTTCTCGCCAGTCAAAGATGATTCGGCCCTTTTCCCAATTGGTGGTACTCACCAATTGATTCCATTTCCCAATAAACGGCTCGCTTGATTCTGAATGCAGCTCGGAATCCAACTCGACTTCCTGCATCGCAGACTCCAAGTCCTCCGCAAACGCTGTTGCGTCGGCAGTTTTCGGGCTGGATGCTTCATCAGCTCCTAATTCGTCTGAAACCGATTCTTTGGAATTGTTGTGAATCGTTGTCTTCTTGGTGTTGTTTTTCGATTTCATGTTTTTTTCGTCGGAAATTTTCTAGTTTTCTCGGTTTGGGAATCGACGTTCACATGTTCCTTCAATGGCATTGGGTGGGCCAAAGCCGACGGCGATCATTTAAGACTGTTTAACTCGATAGGCTAACACCGAAACAGAAAATGAAAACCCAAAATTCTAAATGTTAAGTTTGTCCGCACATTTGTGAACAACTTGAGGAAATGAACCCCATTGGATTGGGGAAAACTTGTTTGTTTATTTATGCAACGGCGGTTAAAAGGCACCGCCCCATTTCATTATTGAAGGCTGCACGCGAGCGACAAGTTTGGCAGCCACAAAGCAAACGCTTGACCGGTTATTCAAAGACTCTGATTAAGAAAGCTTTGGCGTTTTTACCGACCCTTTTGTCGTATCTCAACTACGACGGAATCCTTGGGAAAAGAAATCAATTCCCAAGAATCTGATGCCTCCGCATCTCGTTTGTTGTACGATAAGGATTCGGAGTTTTTCCCAGCGAATTCACTTGATCTAGTAAGCGTAATGAAAAGATTGTCGTCCTTGATATTGGTTTTGCAAATGGCCACCTTTGCTTCGGCGCAGGAGTCGTTGATCGTGGCTCATCGAGGAGCGTCTAAAGATGCGCCGGAAAATACGATTCCAGCATTCGCATTGGCATGGAGGCAAAATGCAGATGCGATCGAAGGCGACTTTTTTCTAACGAAAGATGGAGAGATTGTTTGTACTCATGACAAATCTACGAAGCGATTCAACAAAAAGGATTTGGTCATCCGCGATAACTTGCTCGTCGATTTGAAACAGCTGGATGTCGGGGCATGGCATTCGGAAAAATTTGCCGGTACCACGATGCCAACTATCGCAGAGGTTTTTGGGACCATTCCGCAGGGAAAGGTGATTTACGTTGAGGTAAAATGTGGACCGGAGATTGTTCCCAAGTTGTTGAGCGAAATAGAGAAATCCGGTTTGCAAGATAAGCAGATTGTCGTGATTTCTTTCAACCGTTTTGTGATTAAAAAGCTAAAAGAGCTTGCACCGCAATTCACCGCGAATTGGTTGTCTAGTTTCAAAAAAGAGAAAAATGGAACGCTTCAGCCCACTTTCAACCAGGCGTTGGCAACGCTGAAATCGATCAACGCTGACGGATTCAGTTCTTCCAAAGATGGTATCACCAAAAAGTTTATCCATCAGGTTCAGGAGGCTGGTTACCAGTATCACGTTTGGACGGTTGACGATCCAAAAGACGCGAAACGACTTGTCGACTGGGGGGCTGAATCAGTCACAACCAATGTGCCGGCGGTAATTCGAGATGGCTTGGCTCCATCGAGATGAGCGGCGATGGAGGCCGATGGATTGAATCCATTGCCGCACTGGGAAGCGTGTCTCGCTTAGATTGCACAGTGACAACGCTTAGCAAAGTTGCGATTACTTATTTGGATGAATGGTGCTCTGGGCGTCATCCATAACTTTTGCAACTGTAATAGGTGGAACCGCTGCAATCCGTTATCTTGACGGCGTTTCTGTTTTGAATTTTATTCGGAGAGTTTCGTGACTCGTTATGTGTCGTTCGGAGTCCTCTTGGGCGTCATTTTGGTGCTTTGTATTGTGTTTTACAAAGTCATGGCGTCCTTCATGTTGCCGCTTTTTCTAGCCACGATTTTAGTTGTGGTTTTCCGCCCCGTTCATTCCTGGGTGCAAGAAAAATGCGGAAATCGCAACGCGATTGCCGCCGCAGTCACCACCTCGATCATCAGTTTGTCAGTAATCGTTCCGTTGGGCTTGTTGGGCTTGTTTGCGTTTGGTGAATCGCGTGAATTGTTCAAGAGTTTGTCATCGGGAGGCATCGAGCAAAATATAGTTCGAGTTCGTAAAAGTCTGAATTTGGAAATACCGTCTGTCACAGAGTTGCATGAACTCGAACTGGAAATTCGGACATTGGACAGTCGCAATCTGCGGGATCTCGAATCCTCTCAATCTAAATTGACCAACATTTCAGTTGCCGCTGAGAAATTTCAAGATGCGATAAAGATTTCCAAAACAGATGATGAACTGTTTGGTAATGGCAGGGGCTATCAGGTCACCAAGGCTCAGGTTGCGATGTGGGAGGAGTTTCGTGAATCGATCTCACAAGCTCTGGTCCTTCGAAAAAAGTTTGTAGAGCTACTGACCTTAAAAATCGAGGCATCGGAAGCCGAAAAGAGTGTCCCGCTAAAACCAGGTAAGGATGTGAGTGCAAACGCAGATTCGAACACCAGTGGTGAGTCTCCCGCGAACGGTTTAACGCCTGTAGTAGGTGAAGACAGACCAGAACCTGCGCAAGACTTCGAGACGGAATTTAAATCCATGCAAGTCGAATACCGGAAATCACTTGTAAACGTCGGTCAACTCTTCGAAAAATTCAAGGTCCAGCTACTTGGCGGGCAGCTCAATGTTTATCTGAAAGAACTTGCCAATCCGACAGATGAAGAATTTAGTAAATACAACGAGTCGGTCACAAACTGGATCAAGGAAAATTTGTTGTCATTGAGCGGCAAGACGACTCAAGCGCTGTTCATGGTTCTGTTTAACGGGTCGATCATGATGGTCGCCGTCTATTTCTTTCTGCTGGATGGATCGAAAATGATCGATGCATTCAAGTTTCTTTCACCACTTGATGATCGGCACGAACAAGAGCTGATCGACGAATTTGATAAAGTCAGTCGCGCGGTTGTTGTTGCGACATTGGCGGCTGCATCGGCCCAAGGGATACTTGCAGGGATTGGCTATTATTTTGCTGGCGTCAACGCAGTCTTTTTGCTCACGATGTTGACGGCTGTACTGGCGTTGGTACCGTTTGTCGGCGCGGGTTCAGTTTGGCTGCCAGCTTGTTTGTATCTTTATTTAGTAGAGGATCGATTGGTGCCCGCGATTGGATTGGCGATTTGGGGTGGGGCTGTTGTTTCAACGATCGATAACTTAATCAAGCCTTACATCCTTCACGGGCAATCGAACATTCATCCGCTGTTTGCCCTGCTCAGCGTGCTGGGTGGCGTAACCGCGTTGGGGCCGATCGGAATTTTGGTGGGCCCGATGGTTGTTGTGTTCTTGCAAACATTATTGAAGATTTTGCAGCGGGAATTGTTGGATCTGGATACGAATTATCAAGGCTCGGAATCCGATGTCGCGGATGAAAATACGTCCGAATTGGAAAAAGAAAGCGTCACTAAGCCGCAGCCGGATTTGGAGATTGGTGGTGACGCTGAGTCAAAAGCTGATCCATCCGAGGAATGAGGATCTACAAAGTAAAACTGAGCCAAATCGAAAGAGCCGTTCGAAGTCCAAGTGCCGAAACAACGAATAGGCCAACATAACCAACGACGAACAGCCAGCTCGGAACAGGCTTTCCTTCCTTTTTCGCTTGGTGCCCAAGGTACAGAATCGCGGCCGCCAAACCAGGATTTCCAATCACGGTTAAGGCTTGCGCGTATACGATAATGTCGGTCACGGCCAAGTTTTCGATGCTTGAAACAGCGATCGCCAGAACCATGCCAAAGGCCAACGCTGACACGGTGAAGGACTTGGTCCAAATGCCATCGATAGAACTGGTCTTGCCAATTGAATCGGCGAGAACAGAGCCGCCAATCATAGCGTTGACCAAGAAGGAGCTGAACGCTCCGGCAAAAATTCCCAAGCAGAATAAGAAGTACGCAGCGTTGCCAAAGGAGGGCCGAAGTTGGTTCGCAACCGCAGTCGCAGAATTTAATTCGCTGGGTGCGACGTTTCCGTGCAGAACGGCGGCCGCCGTGCAAAGGATCAACCCTGAAATTCCGATCAAAATCGTGATGCCAAAAATTGAATCGACTTCACCCGCTCTGATTTTTTCAAGTGTCCAGCCTTTTTCTTTCACAAGGTAGGCTTGGTACATGGCACCCGCGACTGAAAAGGTTGTCGCAATCATTCCTTGAACCGCTCCGAACGGCATGGAAACAAAACGCTTTTGGGTTTCGTTGTCCTCCGAAATCTGCGGAAAGAACCCGTTTTCAAAAAAGCCATCTGGAATTGACGGAAGAATCCCACGCAGCACACCGGAAATGGAAACGCCAGCAAAGAAGAAGTTGACGGCGAAACCGATTAACATCATCAGCACGAGTCCCATCATTAACTTCTCAATTGGTTTGTAGATTTTTTTCAAACCAAAAAGGACGCCGATCAGCAATAGATTTAGCACAAGGAGGATTCCGATTTTGTAATTCAACGGAATCTGGCCATTGTCAAAGAACGGCTCAAAGGCGAGGAGAATAGCGACGTTGTTGCTGACTTGGAAACCGGCAACGATACCGAAAACCGTGACGCCAATGGCAACCGCAAGAGGACGTCCAAGTCGCTCTGCGATTTCGGTACAAAACGATTTCGAGTGCGAAACGCCAATCCAAGCGGATAACATGACCATCGATACCATCATGATTCCGGACATTCCGAGTACCCACAGCAACTCGTAACCGAATTCACAGCCAACTTTGCTACTGGTCACAATGCTGCCGGGGCCGAGAACAACCGAGGCCACAATAATGGCCGGTCCAATGAGATAAAAGATTGAGCGGAGGCCGCTTTTGCTTACTTTGACCATTTCAACGTCCAATGGTTGATGTCTAGTTGGGGAAATTCGTGAAAAATGGGATGTGATGTCATTTCGGTCGAATTAATCGATTCAGTAGGATTTCACGATTTTGCTAGCGTAACGCGATGGAATTCATGAAAAATCAGTTCTAAGAGGGGGATCCAAAAACTGGGTTTTACACAGGTTTTACACGACGAAGACTCAACGCAAATGAAGTGGTGATGACCGTCGCATACAATCCATCAAATCAGATTTTAACATTTATTTATATTCACGTTTTGGATCGAGAGATTTAATGGCTACTTCGCTAGTTGAAGACCCGAAAGGTAATCCCAAAAGACCGCTTGAAGCGAACGATTCGTCGCTCGATTCTGGGCTCGATTCTGGGCTCGATTCTGGGCTAACGACTGATGTTTCACCCAAGTTAGAAGCTGGAACGTTAAATTCAAATGACGCGGCATCCGTAGCTGATTTGCGACGAATTCCAACAAAGGACACTGTTGCTCCATCGAAACTGGCGATTATTCTCGCCGTCGGTTTGCCTCCAGTTGTGTTCATTGGTGGTTTGATCATGGCTGTGGTCTGGGGCGGGGTGAATCCGTGGTTCGTCGCGTTGGTATTCGGCGGTTGGATTGCAACTGGTTTGGGGATTACGGTGGGCTATCACCGGATGGTCGCTCATCGATCTTTTCAAACCTATGGTTGGGTCCGAGCATTTTGGATCGCGATGGGTGCGATGGCCCTGGAAGGGTGTCCGCTTCAATGGAGCACCGTTCATCGTAAGCATCACAAGCATAGCGATGAAGAAAGCGATCCACACACTCCACATAAAGAAGGTCATGGTTGGTTTCAGGGGCTTTTCTTTTCGCATGTTGGTTGGATGTTCCGTCAACATACGTTCCTAGATGAAGTTGAGAAGTTTTCGCCCGATTTACGTACAGACCCGATCGTTATGTTTTTCCATCGAACATACGTGTACTGGATTGCGTTGTCGGTTGCGATTCCAGTAGGCATTGGGCTTTTGATCCAGCCAACGGTAATGGGTGCGGTTTACGGATTCTGCTTTGGCGCTGGTTTTCGAATCTTTTGGACACACCACGTAACTTGGTCGATTAATTCAGTTTGCCATGTGTTTGGCGCGCGGCCTTACAAGTCGAAAGACCACAGTCGCAACAACTTTCTTTTTGGAATTTTGGCCCTCGGTGAGGGTTGGCACAACAACCATCACGCATTTCCAAACTCTGCCCGCCATGGTTTGAAGTGGTGGCAATTTGATTTGAGCTGGGTTGTGATCCGAACGATGTCTTTGCTTGGGATGGTTTGGAACGTTAAGACTCCATCTAAAAAAGAAATGCTTTCCAAAGTAAATTCTTAATAGCGGCATGGGCTCGCCGACTCGCGATTCAAGGGAATTCTAAGGGTTTCCACCGTTGAATCGCGAAATTTGTTGAACTTTTGCTCGAACATAACGGCTTGTTTTGTTTAAATGAAGTTAACGACCGGTTGCTAGAGAGTTGAAGTATGTTACCCAGAAGGTCATTGGCAGTTCCGTTAAGCCTTGGCATTACGATGATTTGTCTGCTGATCATGGTTTTGATCGGCTGGATCCTTGTGACCGTCTTTGCTGCACTGAAGGAAACGGACACCTCCATTTATTGGGTGCTGTTGCCGCTGGGCACGTTTATACTTTGCTGTGTCCTTGCGGGCGTAGCTTTCTATTTGGCTTTCTCGGTGAAATCGGTTCAGGTCAATCGGCGACAAGCCAACTTCATTGACGCGGTAACGCATGAATTGAAATCGCCTATTGCAAGCATCAAATTAGGCCTCGAAACGATGGCGCGGAGGCAACTTTCCGAAAAGGACATGGGCATGTTCACCAGTGCCATGAAGAAGGATGTCCGGCGGCTAGATCGATTGATTTCCCATTTGCTTCAAGCAGCGAGTCTGAACGTTGAAAATGACGAGATCGTTGCAGAAGAATTTGAGTTCAGCAAGGTCTTGGACGAATGCATCACGGACGTTTGCACGTATCACGCTTTCGATAAAACAAATATTGAAGTCAGGACAGGACCGACCCGGTATTTTGCAGCGGTCATGGACTTCGAAATTATTTTTAGAAACTTGTTGGATAACGCGATCAAATATTCGGGGACGCCTCCAAAGATCTCGGTCAATTTGGACGAAGCGAATGATGGCTCAATCACCGTCGCCATTGAAAATAATGGTACATCCGTTCCAGAGGCAGAACGGGACCGAGTATTCAATCGATTCGAACGAACTGGGATCGAATTGGAGCGGACCAAGCCTGGCGTGGGTTTAGGTTTGTTTATCGTGCGATTCCTGTTGAAGCGGAACCGAGGCAGCGTCAGATTGGAAACTCCGGAACATGGTGGTGGAACTCGCGTGATCGTTGAATTGCCTGGCATGAAAAAATCGGTGAAACAAAAGCAACGTAAGGTGAAGGTTGTTGCGAAAGAGTTGAACAATGGCCAGCTCGTTGGTTAAATCACACAAAATTCTTTTGGTCGAAGACGAGGAAAATATCGCGCTTGGGATCAAGTTTAATCTTGAGGCTGAGGGGTTTGAAGTTGTTGCGACGGCGGACGCATCTGAGGCCCTGACCGCGTTTCGTCAATCTAATTTTCAGCTTTGCATTCTCGACATCATGCTACCGGGAGTGAGTGGCTATTCGATTTGCGAATCAATTCGAGAAACGGATTCGACCATACCCATTTTGTTCTTGAGCGCAAGAACTTTGCCGGAAGACAAAACAAAGGGGTTTGACGTTGGCGGCAATCAATATTTGACCAAGCCATTCGAGTTGGATGAACTTCTGAGTCGTGTTCGTAATTTGCTTCGATTCAATCTACCCAATGTTCAACCGGTTGAAGTCAAATCGATTTCGCGATTTCAATTTGGAAGCACGTTCGTGGATTTCGACCGATTCGAAGTCACGGTAAATGGTAAAGAACTTCGTTTGACCAAGCTTGAACTCGACTTGCTTCGTTACCTTGTTGAGAATGAAGGGCGAGTTATACCCAGAGACGAATTACTGCAAAAAGTTTGGCATCTGGACGGCGACGTGAAATCGCGCGCCCCGGATCAATTCATCCGCCGCTTGCGGACCTACTTCGAAGTCGATCCTTCAAAGCCACAGCATATTCTTACGATTCGCGAAGCCGGCTATCAATTCGTTGCGGTCGCAAATTGATAGTTGATCTTTTGTCAAAATCGGGTTGGTTTGTCCTCATTTAGTTGCTTCAATTGATTTTGAAAACTGGCTTTGATTGATCCTTCTGGTGCATCGGGTTGGAACTTGAAGTTCCTCAAATGTTCGTTGATTTTGTCTTTCTGTTTCTCCCAATTACGACGTGATTCGAAGTTTGTTTGGCTGTCGTCTGTATTGGTTTCTTTCTTTGATGAATACTTCTTAATCAGTTTCTGTTCTTTCTCCATCATACTTTTTAGAAACATTTCTGATTGCGTTTTGCGATCTTTCGCTGTGGGATGTAGATTGGATATTTGCGTGATTGGCTCGGATTCAGGCGAAGGGGTTCTGGAAATGATATCCTTCGTGTGCGAGTAGATACAGTATCCCAGAAGAGATCCCGTGCAGGCAATAAAGCCCCAAAGTCCAATCATTAGCGGTGATGTTTTCGGCTGTGGTTGACTTGGCATGGTGCTGGAATTTCTTGATTACTGTGTAATTAATGTTGGTAGATTGTTAGCGATTTGTTCAAAAACGGAGAGCAGCTCTTCCGATGTATCGGCATGGTAGTGAAGTCCGCCGCCAATATTTGCAACCGACTGCATCGTTGCTTGATCGGCACCCGGTCCAAATGTCACGGTATGGATAATGACGTTGTATTGAGCGGCGATCGATGTTGCTGCATCAATCGGATTCGTCCCAGTGTTATGGATTCCATCCGTCATTAAAATAATGGTCTTTGCTGCAAAGGGGCGTGCAAAGCTGTCCATGAGCGACGGCATTCCGGTTTGCAGGCCGTAACCGATTCCGGTTGCTCCGTTCGGATCAATTCCAGATAACGTTGATCGGACGAGATCGTAGTCCGTCACCAGGTTCAAATCGAGGCGGGCCGAACTTGAGTAGGTTGCGACAGAGACTTGTTCACTTTGGTCGGTTCCTTCGAGTACGGTCAAAAACGTGTCGACTGCACCGACGAGGCTCTGCCACAA
The DNA here is from genome assembly GCA_905480545.1 of uncultured Pirellulaceae bacterium. Taxonomy (GTDB): domain Bacteria; phylum Planctomycetota; class Planctomycetia; order Pirellulales; family Pirellulaceae; genus JABAAE01. Next base: position 7,830 of record CAJQQR010000113.1, on the reverse strand, counting down.
CGTTTCGTACGGTCCTTCACTCCCAATGTAGAAATGGTCCGTGTAAAGCCAGTTCCAGTACGTCACCTGGTTTTGCCCCGATGAATAGTAGTAATAAGTTCGATAGTTGCGGTAACGAGTGTAGAGAATTCCTTCCGCGACAGCCGCATTCATGGCTGACGTCGACCACGGATTGTAGCCGTAGGGGAAGGTGTTGTCATTGATTGAATCCATCGACCCTGAACGATCCAAAATCAAAGCAATGTCTCGATCAAGCTGCATGGCAACGGCTTGGGACGTTAGGTTGAAAGTGTTGCTAAGTCCCATGCTGGGGAAGATTCCAGTGATTGATCCATTTAAGGAATCGGTGGTCAGCTTACCCGTGACCCGAATTGCGCTTGCCGTGTTGAGGCCACTTGAAATGGAAGAGGTAGAGAGTTTTGTAAATTCATAGCGTGTGTTAGCACCTGAAGTTTCTGATGCTCCAAATTCAATTTCGTTGTCGCCGTCGTCAAAACTGATTTGCAGTGGTTGACCGGCAACCTTGTTTAACGCTGCGGTGATCTGAGCTGCGGTTTTTGCATCGTCGACATTTTGGTAGTAACTGATCGCACGCCCTCCAGCGCGGGCCGATGCATCGGTCGCGACCATCAGTTCCGTCTTGGTCAGCTGGAGGTAGGAAATGTTGATGGTAAATGCTGCCAGCACAAATAAAATGGGAAGCATCAACGCCATCAACACCACAATTCCACCTTTTCGAGATCGAGCAGAACAACGAAATGTCCACTGCTTTGCCGTATTACGGGGCGAAGGCATCTCTAACGCCGTTGTGTCTTTTATGTGGGTGCTCATGAGCTACTCATCTCAATCTGGGTCGTAGAAGCCGGAATAGCGTTCTGTATTCATCTCGGCGGTTGATGAAATATTTAGTTCACTCGAGAAGGACGGGATAAACAGGGAGTTCTCCGCAAACGGGACAGTGATTGATACGGTGACAGATTCCGAGTCCTCTTGAACTCCGGCGCCATCATTGATCGAGATCACTGCTCCCTGTGTGTTCATGTAGCTGAGGATTTGCTCGGCAGCGGCAGTTGCTTCTTCAGTCGTCGCTCCGGGAACCATCGCATCGCGAGCTGCAAAATAGGCGGCGTCTTGAACAAGGTTTCTGATCATGTTCAGCCGAATGAACTCCATGCAGGCAAACATCATCATGAGAAACACAGGTGCGACGATAGCGAATTCAACTGCTGTTGCTCCGAATCGTTTTGACTGGCATTTTTTACGGGGTCGGCGAGTCACATCGATCCTTTTAAAGGTTGGCAAACTCTTTACGCATTGTGACGCTCGCAGAGATGAATCGTCCGGAGAAGATCCAACCGCTGTATGTGTTTCCGTCACACGGAACGTTCACGGTTACTGTGATGTTTTGGAGGTCGCTGGCCTGATCAAATCCTGGATCGCTTATTTCAACAAAATCTGATTCGAAAATAATGCCACGGCTCTCCAGAAATGTTTGTACCTTGGCCGCAACCTGCGCATCTGTCCCCTGTTTGCGAATTCCAACTCGGGCGCCCTCATAGGCGCTGATTGTTATTGTTTCCTTCAAAAAGATGACCGTACACGTTTCAAGAACCGCCAGCGTAAGCAGGATAAGGATCGGAAGGCAAATTGCTAATTCGCTTGTGGCGATGCCGTCACGATTTTCTTTTCTGCTGCTCATCGTTTATCCAACGATTGTGTGTGAATTCAGTCAATCCAACCGAAAAGTTAGGTCGAACTTCGAGTTGAAGGGAGGAAAATCTGGTCGATTAGATGGATGAGAATCAATTTTCCCGAAAGCTTCTATGGGTCGCGCCAATTGTATCGGGAGGTGCGATTGGATCAGGAATCGTTTCATCGGGAAGGATATTTAGCGAGGTTTTAAGATGCAGTTTCCGCGTGGGCGTCCACCGGTTTCATCACTTTTGGTACTTTTGAGCCGCTGATCTCCCGAAGAATCAACGGCTGCTTTGGAAAATCAAGTGCCCGCTGTTCCGCAATCGGCTAGACTAAGCTTTTGAATGCGTTTTCATGGAGCATTTGCATGATCAATCGTGCAGGCGAGAGTTATGTAAATGCCGTTTTGTTGATTTTAAAATTCGTTTCAACCTCAGCCTGAATTTGTCCCTGATGATCAAGAGAATCTTTTTTGCGTTTGGCTTTTTGCTGATTTTTCTAAATGGACCTGCACTTGGCTTGGCGACGGAGAAACCTAACATTGTGCTGATTTCAATCGATGATCTCAATGATTGGGTGGGGTGCCTTGATGGCCATCCGCAGGCAAGAACACCAAACATTGATCGACTTGCTGAAATGGGATCCTTGTTTGAAAACGCCCATTGTCAGTCGCCGGTTTGCAACCCATCTCGAGCGAGCATGATGACCGGTCGCTATCCACATACAACTGGCGTTTATTTTCTATCGCCAGATTTAAAGAAGGCTCCAGTCCTAAAGGGCGTCAAGACAATGCCTGAAGTTTTCGCGGCCAACGGTTATGAAACGATGGCTACAGGTAAGATTTTTCATGGTGGCGACAAGCGTTTTTTTCAGCGTTATCAGCCATCTGGGGGATTTGGTCCGCGGCCAGAAAAAAAGATTTCCCAGCCGCATGGACACCCACTGTGGGATTGGGGCGCATTTCCTGAAAAAGATGAAATGATGCCCGACGTGAAAGCCGCCAAATGGGCGATCGATCAATTGCGAAAAAAACACGACAAACCATTTTTCATGGGCGTCGGTTTTTATCGTCCGCATGTCCCAATGTATGCGCCGAAAAAATGGTTCGACATGCATCCTCGAAAAGGTATTGTGCTGCCAAAAGTTCGAGACGACGACCGTGACGATTTAAGTCAATACGCGATTGATTTAACCAATTTGAAACACGTTTCGCCGACACATGATTGGGTGAAGAAAGCTAGACAATGGGATCACGCCGTTCAATCTTATCTTGCCTCGGTGACGTTTGCCGATCATTGCGTTGGCATGGTTTTGGATGCTTTGAATTCCAGCGAGCACGCAGACAATACGATTGTCGTTCTGTTTTCGGATCACGGTTTTCATCTGGGTGAAAAGCAACGTTGGGCGAAGCGAACACTTTGGGAGGACGGAACCCGAGTTCCCATGGTCATTGCGGCGCCAGGTTTCCAAAAGAATCAACGCATTCGTAAGCCTGCTGAGCTTTTGGATGTTTTTCCGACGCTTTTGGAATTGGCTGGATTGCCAGCGGACTCCAATCAGGAGGGCCAAAGCCTGGTACCGCTAATGAAAAATCCAATAGGTGAATGGGGGCATCCTGCGATAACCAGTTTTGGTTTAGGGAATTACTCCATTCGCTCTGAGCGTTATCGATTCATTCAGTACCTCGATGGTTCTCGGGAATTGTATGACTTGCAGAATGATCCACATGAGTGGAGTAATGTCGCAGCTGACCCGTTGAATCAATCCATCGTTGAACAGCATGCAAAGTTTATTCCAGCGAAACAACATCCTGTTCTTCCAGGGAATTCGACTGGGCATCAAGCATACGCCGCGGCAAATGCGAACATGGCCAAATAGGCGAACATCATGAAGTTACCTTTGCTAGAACACTACTATCCGCGATTCGAGATTTTATCAGCAAGGGTGTAATGCACGCTCGATTTGGACGTCGTGGATTTGTCCGGGCAAAATTGTCCGGGCAAAATTGTCCGGATCGTTGAGCCACATCAGAAAACATGGGTCCGACTATGCTATTAAGAGTTATTGTTTTTGCATTGCTTATTTTGCCGGTTCCCACTGGGATGATTCTATCCGGCAAAAAAGTTCGAATTGGAGTTTTCGTTGCGGCTGAGAATCAAGTTTCGATCGATGCGATTTCGCACGACAAATGGGATCAGCTCCTCAAGGATTTTGTCGACGATAAGGGAGAGGTTCATTACAAGGACTGGTCGACATCGGAAGCTGGCGTCGCAATGTTGGATCAATATATCGACGAGCTTTCTTCTGCAAGCCTGACGAAATATGCATCCAAAGAGGGCCAGTTGGCGTTTTGGATCAATGCTTATAACGCCGTAACGATCAAAGGCATCCTGCGGGAGTATCCGACGACGTCGATTCGCAATCACACTGCGAAATTTGGAGGTTACAACATTTGGAAGGACTTGATGTTGCGAGTCGGCGGTGGTGAGTATTCATTGGACGATATCGAGCATCAATTACTGCGACCGATGGGTGAACCACGAATCCATTTTGCGATTGTGTGTGCGTCAGTCAGTTGTCCGAAATTGTTAAATGAAGCGTTCGACAAAAAAAAACTCGATAGCCAGCTTTCAAAAAATGCGACTGATTTCTTTGCGGAGGCGAAGAACTTTTCGTACGATGCGAAGCGGCAAAAATTTGTGATGTCCTCGATCTTAAGTTGGTTCGGGAAAGACTTCGGAAGAAATCAGGAAGAAGTTTTGCGAGCAATTTCGCCTTATTTGCCTGAATCTGCGAGAGCAATCGCGAATCAGAATTCTGTTTCGGTGAGTTACTTGCAATATAACTGGAACCTGAATGGTCATTAGAGGAGGCGAGATGATAGTGGGGTGGACGAGTTTGTTCCGGAAAATGAGAACGCGGCCTCATGCATCAGTTGGGTCAGGAAAATTTCTAGAATCGGGTCACTCGTTTGGAATTGATCCTGAACCTGCTGCAGTCTTCCCGCCGTAGTAACTCGCCGATTTGCCCTGCGTATTGAGTGCCCAGTCGTAAGCGGAAAATTTGACAGTGAGTCCTTTCGATTCGGCCAGTGTAATTTGCCGTGCCAAACTTGAATCATTCACACGTTTTTTTATCCATGGTAAATAGCCGCCTGATGCGTCCCAGTCTTTAGCATACCAATTCAAAATCGCGTTCAAGTAGATCACGTTTTCTTTCTCGTTAAATCGTACATGCGTGGGGTTGTTGGCAAACAATATGGCTTGATCCTCCAGTTGCTCACGAATACGGCTTCCTATAAATGCCTCAACGCGTATCGTTGGACAGCTTTTCGCGGCACAAACCAAACCCACATGAACTCGCGGTTCCTTGAATGTTGGGCGAATTATATTGTGCTCAAGCTCGTTTAGGCTGAGCGTCCGATTGGCAAGCACATGTTCCTTCAAGGCGAAAAATGCAAATGGATCTTCGGTGGAAATCTCTTGAACGGTCGCTTTGATTTTGTGAGTAATCACTCCGTTGATCACAAAAGCATTGTAAGCATTGCAATACAAAGCCAGCCTTTCATCCTCGGTTGCGAGGGCTTCAATATCTGCCGAACCCAGTTGCTGCAAATACTTCTTGAAAAGGTAATCGCGTTTCATGCCTTCATAGTCAACCAATCCATTTTCAACGTACGCTTTCAACAAGTAATCCCACACTCCGTGATCCACTCCTGAAGCGTCGGGGTGGGGAACAGGTTTAGTGGTCGGTAATACTTTGTCAAACGCTTTGTACGCGACGAAAATCGGCACGATAAACGCGATCAGGCAAAGCCAAAAATAGGGGCCGTAGTACGTTTTTTCTTTTTTCATGTCGTTCTATTCTTTTGTACTCGTAGCGTCCAAGTTGCCGATTTGAATCAGCTTTTTGTCTGGCACATCGCCTAAATGCAAAATTTCCATCGGGCATCGCATCACGCATTCGGCGCATCCGACACACGGTGTATCGACGAGCGTAATCGGTTTCCCCTGAAGTGCTCGTGATTTGATATCGATTCCCATTTGGCAATATTGATTGCAAATGTTGCAATCAATGCATTTGCCTTTTTCAGGAGTGATCTTGAACTTTGACCAGCGGCCCCAGAAATTCATCCAAAACGCAAGGGGACACCACATGCGGCACCAGATCCTTTGTCCGAGAAAAGGGTAAAGTCCAATCGCCAAGGCGCCTGCAAGAAAAGTTCCAATCCAAACGTTGTAGAAGTTGAGTGGTTCCTCGAAACCCAGCAACGAGGCCATCGTCGCCAAAGCAGCTAGCGCGACGAAGATGTAACCGTATTTCTCCAGTCTTCGAGGCGTGTCTCCCTTCGGGCCCCGATGGCGAAACCCATTTCCAACCGTTTCCGCCAACGCGCCACATGAACAGACGTATGAGCAGTAGATCTTTCCAAATCGAATCGTGAATATTGGGATGATCACAAAGGTTAAAAATACTGCCCAAACCACGCCAACGACAGCAACGGTGTACCACCATTCAGGATCTCCCGGACGCACAACGCTCGGATCAACGTCAAATGCATCCATCTTCAATGGCCAAGCGTTAATGGATCGCGACAACAATGGCGTCCAGGGATTCGTTCCAATAAATACGACGAGAAACGTTGGGATGCCCCACCACAGCGTCCACTGCACGACGATGATCGTAAGGTTTCGTTTCCACAAGATTGGGTGGTTGATCTTTAACGCCCAGTACAAACCGAATCCTGTGATGGCCGAAAAGTAAACAAGGTAATAGAATCCACCAAGTCCAGCAAAGTACTCTGGTACGACATAAAACAACCACTCGAAACCGGGAAGATGATAAGGTCCATTTCCCGCTGCTGTCGAATCGATCGTAAAAACAGTTGGTGCCGTGAAGTTCAAATAATAAACGAGCGCCCCTAAAATGAGGTAAAGCGTGGCGCCTGATACATTGTAAAGTGGTTGCTTCTTTTTAAACGAAAGGCTCTTGTTGATCAGAACCAGTCCCAAAAGCAGTAGCCACGGAATCGGTAGTGCGAAGCAAATAAAAGTACTTAATGGAACCAGAAACCCATCATTCAGCGACTTGACACTCGTTTCAGTCGGGTCAAACCAGGAAAACAACGGCAGATACCAATGGCCTTCGCCTGCTTTTTCTGAAAGCAGCACAAAGTGCTTCGCGATGAAATAAAGAAAGAATCCAACAGCGATTCCAATTCCAGCCCAGACGAAACGTTTCGTTGTCCAGATTCCATCCATTTCGATTCCAATGTCGTGAAGGAAGTCGATCGGAGGCAACGTTCCAATTTGAACAATCACGCTATCGTTGCCAATCGTGACTGTTTGATCGCCGACGTTTAGGTCAACTTCGTCTTCACGGATTTCCGTAACATTGCTGTCGAAAATGATCTTGAGTTTGCCGGAATCAGCGGCGGTGTCGATCAGTGCACGATTTTCTTCTTTGGCCCGATAGAAGTTGTCACCTCGATAGGAAAGCGTCACATCGTTTTTCTCGCAAAGTGCCAATGCTGCTTCGATCGCCGAGTTTCCACCGCCAACAATTAGGACATTTTTATTTACATAATCGTCGACGGAGTGAAAGCGATAAGTGACTTTGTGAGATTTATCCGCACCCGGTAGGGTCAGCAAGCGAGGCTGTCCTTGGCGTCCAATGGCGATGATCACTCTCTTGCAGGGAAAAAACTTTCCGTTTTTCAGCTCGATATCGAACTGATTGTTGGTGTTTTTGCGAACACGGACTACCTCCGTGTCTTCTTTCACATGAAGCTTTTTTTGCTCAACCGACACGCGAATCATTTCCAGGAATTCATCTTTGTCGTGGTCTGCTGAAACATCAAGTTCACTTTCGTTGGCCATCGCACGCGGTTCCGCATAGACCATTTTTCCCGGAGGAAAACAGCGAACCGTACTGGCGAGCTTGTTGCGTTCTAAAATAACGGTATTCCAACCCAACTTGGTCGCTTCGATTGCGGCAGAGATGCCAGCCGGTCCGCCCCCGATGATTACAAGGTCAAGTCCTTCTTCGGAATCGGGATTGACTACTGAATCGGCGGCCATCCGCTCGATGACCTTTCGGCCCTGGTTCGCCGCAACTTTGACAAGTGGGAATCCT
>CAJQQR010000112.1 GCA_905480545.1 uncultured Pirellulaceae bacterium | reverse complement strand
AGAATTCAAGTCGACTGCTAAAATTAGGTCGGTGGATCTTGGAAAAGCCATATGACATTTAACATAGAAAGTTGACGTATTCGTGTCGAAAATTGATGAGCTGTTTGCCCAATTAAAAAGCCAGAACAAAAAAGCTTTGATGCCGTTCATTACTGCTGGCGATCCGGATCTTGAATCAACTGCGAAATTGATCACGGCGTTTGACGAGCTTGGTTGCCATATCTGTGAGGTTGGTATTCCGTACAGTGATCCCATCGCAGACGGACCGATCATCCAGGCGTCCTACACGCGCGCACTGAATCAGGGGATTACAGTCGATGCGATTTTGCAGACTCTCGAAAGTTGTGCGCCGCGCGTCAGTTTGCCGATGGTCACAATGGTTAGTTACGCAATTATCTATCGAATTGGTCTCCAAGAGTATGTGCGCGACGTGGTGCAAAAAGGTGTTTCTGGAATCATCGTTCCGGATTTGCCGGTCGAGGAAGCGGCTTCGCTCGCTAAAATTTGCCGCCAGCACGATTTGAGCTTAATTCAACTTGTGACGCCAACCACGACTCGAGAACGGGCAAAGCGAATTTTGGAAACGTCGACTGGTTTTGTTTACTACGTTTCGGTAACGGGAATTACGGGCGAGCGAACTGCATTGCCAACGGATATCGTCGAGAATGTGACATGGCTGCGCGAGAACGGTGACCTTCCGGTCTGCATCGGTTTCGGAATTAGTGAGCCCGAGCATGTGAAACGACTGTCGCCAGTGAGCGATGGTTTGATCGTCGGATCGGCAATCGTCCGTCGGGTGACCGGTTGTGAGGACAAAAGCCAACTGATTCCAGAAGTCACGAAATTCGTAAAAACGCTTCTTGATGCGATGGAATAGGTTCACGAGTTCTGCGAACTTGCTCTATTGAGTTTCTGTGCTGGTAATCGGTGTTTCCGAGGCGGGTTCTCTGCATAGGTTCTCTGCATAGGTTCTCTAAATAGTAAACAGCAACGGCTTTTATCGTTGCTACCGATTTCAGCTTCACTTTAAGACTTCTCGCAGTTTGTTTAAGTACTTGGGGCATTCAATTCGCGGGTCGCCTGCTTCCTCAAATTCTAGAACGACGTAACCACGATAATTTGCGGAACGCAAGATTTTCGCAATTTGCGAGAAGTCGGTAGGGCGTTTCTTTTTGTCGGGACCAGACACAACGACTTTGACCTGTACATTCAAGGCATGCTTGGCGACCTTTTCCAAATCGCTGTAAATATCCTTTGAGTGAAAGTTTCCGGTGTCGAGGTTCACACCGAACCAATCGCTCTTTACATCGTTCACGAATTTCAAAAGCCCCTCGGCCGTTGCTGTTGGACCACCGTGATTTTCTAAGGCAAGATGGACGCCATGCTTCCCCGCGTAATCGCAGCATTCCTCGAAACCAGCGACCATTAATCGGTGAGTCTCCTGTTCCGAGATGCCGTTTTTTTGGTGCCCCGCAAACACTCGAATGACTGACGTCCCCATCATTTCTGCATAGTCAATCCACGCCTTCACATGCGCAATGTTTTCTTCACGCTTTGCGCCGTCTGCGAATCCGAAATCATTGCGTATCGCAGTTCCAGAAATGTCGAGACCCTTGCGGAACGAATGAGATTTGAGCTGATACAAAAATTCGGGTGTTGGAGATGCGGGAAAGTAATAAGACGTTAGTTCGGTTCCATCGAGTCCAAATTTTGCACAGTCGTCAATAAAGTCAGTAAGCGTCAATTCAGGTTTTGTGCCGGTGAGTAGTTGTCGGTAACTGTACGCCGCTAGGCTTAGTTTGAATTTAAAATCGTTACTTGCCGTTGAATTGAATCCAGCTCTTGTTTCCGGGGCTTTACCAAAAGCATTTCCAGAGTTGGCAATAAATCCTAGCGAAGTGGCTGCTGTTACGGCCATGATTTCACGACGGGTTCGCATCAAGTTTACCTTTTGTTTCGGAGAGAGTGATTCGCGGTGTTTAGGATTCGCGGTGTTTAGGATTCGCGGTGTTTAGGATTCGAAATTGAACCCAAGCAATGGAAACGCCGTTTTTGCGATTCGCCATCGATGACCGTTTCAGGCTATCATAGAGCAACCGGTTAACGACTTCCAACAATCTGGTGAACCAATGCAACAAATGGCGAACTCTTTTATTTCACGAAAACAACTTTTCCAATTCTCGCCGATCTTGCTGCTAGTCATTGTCTTTGCCAGCGGTTCCGTGACGGTCGCCGCCGATCCGCTTAATATTGTGTTGTTTGTAACCGACGATCAAAGCCCAGACACCGGCTGCTATGGAAACGATGCAATCAAGACTCCACACCTCGATAGACTTGCAGAGGAAGGGACACGGTTTGATCGTGCGTTTTGCACGACCGCAAGTTGTAGTGCGAGTCGATCGGTGATTTTAACCGGTTTGTTTAATCATGCGAATGGACAGTATGGCCACGCACATTCGTACCATCATTTTAAAACCAAATCCACAATTAAATCGCTCCCAATGTATCTTTCCGATGCCGGTTATCGGACGGTTCGCGTTGGAAAATTCCACGTCGCACCCGAGGAGCTTTATCCATTTGATCAAGTGCTAAAGGGAAATTCGCGGCATCCAGTTGAAATGGCAAACAATTGCAGGGCATTTCTGAATGCCAAGAGCGACAAGCCGTTTTTCCTTTATTTTTGCACATCCGATCCACATCGAAGTGGTGGAATCGTCAAATCAGATCCCAATCTTCCTAACGCGTTTGGCAACCAAGAAAAGCCACGGAAAGGGCTTGAGAAAATCTCGTACGATCCCGCGAAAGTCAACGTGCCAGACTTCCTGCCGGATACGCCGGTTTGCCGATCGGAAATCGCTCAGTACTACGAAAGCTGTTCCCGAATTGATCAAGGTCTTGGCGTGTTGATCCAGAATCTTAAGGACGCTGGCGTCTACGACAAAACGGTGATTATTTTTACGGCTGATCATGGAATGGCTTTTCCTGGCGGGAAGACAACCGTCTACGAGGGCGGCATGCGAGTCCCCTACGTGATTCGTCATCCAACACTTCGCAATATGTCGGGCGTTTCGAATGCCATGATCAGCCATGTCGATATCGCACCGACCTTGGTTGATATTGCAGGTTCGATGCCAAAGAAGAATCCGTTTCACGGTCGCTCGGTTTTGCCCGCAATCAAAAATCTAAAACCAAACGACTGGAACCGGGTTCATGCGTCACATACATTCCACGAGATCACGATGTATTATCCGATGCGAGTTGTGCGAACCGACCGTTACAAATTGATTTGGAATATCGCCCATGGATTGCCCTATCCGTTTGCAAGCGATTTATGGGCTGCGCCGACTTGGCAGGATGTCTACAAGAAAGGTCCTGATGCGCTTTATGGAAAACGGACCATACGAGATTACATTCATCGTCCAAAGTTTGAGCTATTTGATTTGCAAAAAGATCCGTCGGAATCAATCAACGTTGCCAACGATTCGGCTTACAAATCAATTTTGGATGAACTGAAAGCGGATATGAAAAAATTTCAAACAAAAACCGGCGACCCATGGAAACTGAAATGGAATTATGAATAGGTTTTGGAAGCGGTACGTGACAAATGCCAGCGAGTTGCTTTCCCTCTAAGACTGCGACATCGAAAACGCTATTGGCCGATTTTCTTTTTGTCACCATTTTCATCAATACGAACCAATGTAACCGACGTCGAAAACACTGAATCGGGTTCACGTTGTTCCTGGTCGCCGGTAGCCGGGTTGTCGCAAAAGACCTCAACCAAATAAGTCACCGATGTGTTTCCGACGTGTGTCTTACTGGAGTTAAATCGCAGAATCGTGCCCTGGCGAACGCTTTTGCGAAATTCAACTTTATCCATCCCGATCGTCACAAAGTTATAACCTGGATAATCGAGGCTTGATGCAATCCAGGCGATCTCATCCACAAATTTAAGCAGGTAACCACCGAAAAGAAATCCGTAGTGATTCAGGTGTTCTGGCAAAACAAGTTTATAGTTTTCCATTGAGAGTCGTTTGGGGTAAGAGCGGCAGAAGTTTGTGAATTCAAAACGGCGTTGAATCTGTTTTGATGCCTATGAGCCAATGCCTGATCGTGCTGGCGGTTGGCATTTCAAGAGTCACCAAGAATCCAAATTATACGGTTGGATTCTGTGATTCGTTAGTGCGGGGGCGCTTGAAGTAAGATCGTCTCGAGCGGTTGTAGATGAACGGGCATTGTCCGCTCGCCCCGTATCTCGATTTCGCCGAAGGCTTTAAAATACATGGTGAAATTTTTGAATGGGAACATCAATGGCTGCAGCAAATCAATTTTCAATTTCTCGTACCGAAATCTCCGGCGTATCG
>CAJQQR010000111.1 GCA_905480545.1 uncultured Pirellulaceae bacterium | reverse complement strand
GAGGACACGACAAGAAGTACAAGGGCGGATCTGACGGAGGACACGACAAGAAGTACAAGGGTGGATCTGACGGAGGACACGACAAGAAGTACAAGGGCGGATCTGACGGAGGACACGACAAGAAGTACAAGGGTGGATCTGACGGAGGACACGACAAGAAGTACAAGGGCGGATCTGACGGAGGACACGACAAGAAGTACAAGGGTGGGTCAGACGGAGGACACGACAAGAAGTACAAGGGTGGATCTGACGGAGGACATGACAAGAAGTACAAAAAGAAACACTAGTCTGACAAATGAAATTGTCCCAAAACATCGATGGTTTAGAGAATTATGCCCCAGAGTAGCAGCATAACAGTCTCAATAAATTCGGTCATGGAGAGACCGAATTTACATCCTTGCCTACCGTCTAATTTCGAAACTGAAAATAGGTTGGTTGTGTTGATGCGTGGACTTCCATCGTGTGGCAAAAGCACGACGGCGCGTCACATCGCTGGTGATCATGGCATCGTTATAGAAACCGATGCCTATTTTCAATTAGGACCCGGGCCTGAAAACTACTTTTTTGATGAGGAAAAAATTGACGAGGCGAGAGCATGGACTCTTTGCCAATTTCGCGACGCACTCATAAGCGACCATTCTCCAATTGTGGTTGATCGCGGTAATGGACTGAATCATGCATCGAAACAATACACCGATCTCGCGAGGGACTTTGGCTATTCCCTTCGCCTTCAAGAACCAATGTCACCATGGTGGACAGAAATCCGAACCCTATTGCGATATCGGCCAACAACGGATCCTATTCTGGAAGCGTGGGCTGACGAGCTTGCAAACTTGAGTAGAAAAACCCATTTCGTCAGAGCCACGACAATCCTAAGTTGGATGGACTCTTGGGTCGACGACTTGACGATTGAAGACATTTGCAAGTAGTCGACGACATACGGCAACCGTAGTCCGGACATTCACCAAAGGCAAAGCTCATTCCCTCTCAGGGTTCTGGATTTCAAACCCTCCGCCGAGCGAATCGAAATCTAAAGATGGTATAAAGAATTTTAAAGCCAGCTCGAATCGATCCCACAACCGTACCGCTGATTTTGCTTTGCCCGATTCGGCACCGATACGATACGGGAATCTCCGTTACTCGCAGTTTCTTTTCCGTTGCTTTGATTTGCATTTCTATCGTCCAACCGAAATTCGCATCTTGCATACCCAATTGGCAAAGCGCGGCGTAACGAATTGCTCGAAACGGACCGAGATCGGTATAGTTTGCCCCCCAAAACAAACGCATCAAAAAGCAGGCAAGCCAGTTTCCAAAGATGGCCTGAACTAGCATTGCGCCTTTTTCTCGGTTACCGATCATTCGCGAACCAACAACAAATTCGAAATTGCGATTCTGAATTTCATTCACCAGGGAAACAATCTCTTCCGGATGGTCGCTGAAATCGCCATCCATGAAGACCACTATTTCTGGCTGTTCATTTGGCAATTTTTCTTCCAGGTACCTCAACCCTCTCAAGCATGCCGCACCATAACCACGTTTGTTCTCCAACAAAACGGTCGCCTGATTCTGCTTGGCGATATCTGCGCTTCGATCCGTCGAGCCATTATCGCAAACAATGACTTCCATCACGGTTGGTAGCGCAGCAAGCACCAATCCAATGGAATCCTCTTCATTCAGGACAGGAATCAGCACAACGGTGCGACTAAGGTCAACATCCAAGTCCGGCTGAGCACTCGTATCTAGCGTTCTCTTTTCGTTCTCAATCGGAAGGCTTTCAATTTTTTTGATAAATACAAACTCAATTCTTTTTCACCGTCAACGTGTCCAGCGAAACCACTTTTTTAAAAGTCGTTTTTTGAATCCCGTGAATCGGGTTCGGTTATATAAATCCCCCAATTTCCGAATTGCTTCGGCATGAGTTGGGTACGGATGAATTGCGGAGCCAATTTTCTTCAAACCAATATTATGAGTCATCGCCAGCGAGACTTCGCCAATCAAATCCCCCGCGTTTACGGCAACAATGGTCGCCCCAATAATTTTATCCGAACCTTTTCGTGTGTGAACACGGACGAAGCCATCGGTTTCACCATCTAAAATTGCTCGATCGACATCCGACATTGAAACTTCAAATGTTTCGATTTCGATCCCTTTTTCGGCCGCCTGTTTCTTCGTTAGCCCCATTTGTGACAGTTCCGGCGACGTATAAGTTGTCCATGGAATCTGCATGCTGCTCACCCGTTTTTTTGTTCCGGGAAAAAGCGAGTTTTGCACAACGGCCCTGGCCATAAAGTCGGCCGCATGTGTAAATTTATGAGGCGAAGCAACATCGCCTGCAGCAAAGATATTCGAGCTGGATGTCTGCAATCGATCGTTCACGCGAACTCCATTTTGCAAATCAAAGTCGACACCCGCTTTTTCCAGGTCCAGCCCTTCTACGTTGGGGGTGCGGCCAATACTTAACAAGACTTCATCGACATCGATCTGATGTGATTGCCCATCCTTATTTTTGAGGAAAACCGTTTTGGCATCACCATTTTTCTCGCAATGCAGAACCTCAGTTTCAGTACAAATTTCGACGCCGTCTCGGATAAGCGAATCCTGGACAATCTTCGCTGCATCATCATCTTCTCGAGACAGAATTTGAACTCGTTTTTCGATTTGGTACACCTTGGCACCAAACCGTGCGAACGCCTGAGCCATTTCGGTTCCAATCGGTCCACCGCCAATGACGGCAAGCCGTTTCGGAAGTGTCGTCAGTGAAAAAAGCGTTTCATTCGTCAGATAGCCAACTTCGGAAAGCCCAGGGATCACCGACGCCGTCGCTCGGGCTCCCGTCGCAATGCAAGCTTTTTTGAAGCTTAATTTCGCTCCGTCGACATCGATTAATCTGGAATCGACAAATTTTCCGTGGCCGAAAAAAACATCAACCCCCAACTTTTTGAACCTCCGCGCAGAATCATGAGGACTGATTCCAGCTCTCAAAAAACGCATCCGATTCATCACCTCTCCAAAATCAACTTCAGAGTCTCCAGCAACTTGAATTCCATACTTCTCTGAATCACGAAGGGCCGCCGCGTATCGCGCAGCACTAATAATTGCCTTCGATGGTATGCAGCCGACATTCAAACAGTCCCCCCCGAGCAATGCTTTTTCGATCAACGCAGTTTTCGCGCCCAGACCTGCCGCAATGGCGGCGGTGACCAGCCCCGCTGTACCTCCTCCAACTACGACCATGTTATACCGTCCGCTCGGCGCCGGATTGATCCAATCATTCGGATGCGTTTCCGCTTCAAGCCTTTGGTTGTGGTCATCGTATGGATTCAGCTGCGGCAGCATTATTTATATCACGAGAAAACTCACGGTTAGAAATCAATCGACAATCAGCAGGCAGTTTCTTGCAGCAAACTGATTTGCAGCGAGCACCCAGTGTCAGCTCAATTGAATCGTTGCATACAACAATGACAACCATTTGAATTTGTTTACAACTTGGTCGTCAATCCTGTATTTGTTTAATGCCTTGCCGTTCTACGACCGGAACTGGTGAATTCAAGACCATCATTTTGATAATCCTGATTCGTTTTTGATTTTTTGATGTTCCAAAAAAATTTCTTTTGCAAAATGTCAGTCCAAACGCAACACACCATTGCACGTCTTTCGCAGTGGGCGACATCGATCCTCGATTTAAAAGCTGCTGATTTTTGACACTCAGATGCTTAACACTTCACCCATACGACACCCATCTTCGCGAACACAAACAAGAATCTTTCTTTTTTATTTGCCAATTCGGCTTTATTTGAATCGACAAATCGGCGAACATTTGTGAGCCACAATTAATCACTGCAAGATCGTGAATCGCTTTCCCTCCAATTCCGAAAAATCTGAACACCCAGCTCCCAGGGTTTGTGTGATCGGCGCTGGGCCCTCCGGTTTAGTCGCCTCCAAAACCCTCAAGGAACGCGGCATTTCATACCGTTGTTTTGAGAAAGGGTCCGATGTCGGCGGGCTTTGGCGGTTTCAAAATGACAGCGGAACATCCGCCGCTTATGAATCATTGCACATCAATTCCTCCAGACAATTGATGGCATTTGCAGATTTTCCAATGAAATCTTCGCTTCCCGATTTTCCACATCATTCACATATCCTTGAGTACCTGGAAGATTACACGGCACA
Source organism: uncultured Pirellulaceae bacterium (assembly GCA_905480545.1). GTDB lineage: Bacteria > Planctomycetota > Planctomycetia > Pirellulales > Pirellulaceae > JABAAE01. Next base: position 354 of record CAJQQR010000111.1, on the reverse strand, counting down.
TTTCGGATTGAAATCGAACACGACATTTCAAACAAGCGTCATCAATGTTGTGCCGATTTCCAAGGAACAGAACCAACCTTCCGGAGAGTCAACAACGGGGTACAAAGTCGAATTTTCCGACCGGAATGGAAAAGTTGGCAGAGAAACTTTTGACGCGGTTATTGTCGCCAATGGTCACCATTGGTCGCCAAAAATGCCAAAATTTGATGGCCAGTTCTCTGGTGAAATTTTACATTCGCACCACTACAAATCGTCCGATTCATTTCATGGGAAAAATGTCTTGGTCGTTGGAATCGGAAACAGTGGTGTCGATATTGCGTGTGAGTTGTCGCGTGTCACCAAATCGACATTGCT
>CAJQQR010000110.1 GCA_905480545.1 uncultured Pirellulaceae bacterium | reverse complement strand
GGACTTATATTCCAAACATGGACACTTTTCCAATGTTAAACCTGAAGACCTGACGGCTGAAACCATTGGCCGGTTAGCAGAAGACGGCGATCGGCAAGCCAACGACTTGCTTGCTGAAACAGCGAAAATTTTGGGCTGGGCCATCGCCCAGGTCATTACACTCAACGCACCGGAGATAGTCATTGTCGGTGGAGGCGTTTCGCTGATAGCAGAATCACAATTTTTGAATCCACTTCGAGAACAGATTGCGATGTTTGTTTTCCCCGGACTTTCAAATTCTTACAAACTTGAATCAGCAACCTTGGATGAAGAAGTCGTTTTGTATGGTGCAATCCAGATCGCAGCCAACGGTGAACTTTGAATCTGTTGGGATCACAAGAAGGCGGGATTTAGATTCCGGTGGTTTTCGCTGCTTTGTTGGACTGCTGAAAAGCCACGAAACCGGAACGCAAAAGGAAATGTAAATTTGCAATCCTCGCGTTCAGACGGTACGAGTTGGAACTTCCACTTCTGCCCCCGTTGAGAAACGATGGAACGGTCGTCAAGTCCGTTAACCTGTTCGCGAAACGAAGGGGTTAGGCATGATACTTTTGGGCCATGGTTGGTACTCATGCCTCATGAACTAGCCTCACTTTAAATCGTGACTGGTTGGAGGGAATGCATGCCGCGGAAACGCGACATGCCCGCCACTGCCTAGTGAACAATCGAATCCAACGTGTTGGACCATTTGTCCTTGCAGAAAAAAGCTAGAAGCACATCAGATCAGTTGGTCATTCCAATGCTGTCAGGGATCGAAAAACAGAGCGTCACAGTAATCCTATGCACGCAGATCGAACCGCGAAAAACAACCAAATTTCAATTGCCGGAATCTCCCAGGATCGCAAAGCAGGCCAATTTCTGAAAAAGAACAATTTGAACCGAATATTTTTTTCGTACAGCGAATACGACCTAACACTCCGTTCTGGTTTGTGTCGCTTCGACCAATGTTCAAAATCAGAATCGGAGTGTTTTTTTTAATATTCAGGACAGCTTTTGCACTATCGACACGGAGGCGAAACGGCCTTGGGCACATTGCGATTCAATTTTCCGACACTCTCTTTATCCGATTTCAATTCACGAATCCGAATCGATTTGTATGCGACCTTAGTTTGAAACGCCGACAATCCAAGAGGAGTTGAAAGATCAACTTCAGGACGGATCCCGATTTTTTTTCCCTTGATATCTTGGTTGACCACTGTTTTTTCGTTGATCCAACAACGAATCTGCTCGGGCTCGACACGCACACGAATTTTGTACCATTTGTTTTCTTCAAATTTCATAAACTTGGTCGTATCATTTTCGGACGCATCCTTGTCGTCAATATTCGAGAGCCCGACGACTGCACCAGCCCACCCTCCGACGATAAAACTGATATACGAATCCGCCACAGGCATGGTCAGACCCACAAAAAAGTCGTTGCCTTCCAGCAGCATTGCGTCCAGTTCAATTTCGTAATTGGTTCTCGGAGGCTTGCCCGTGTAGGTGATTCCCGTAATCGGGTTCCCCGGCTCCATGACAATCTGACCGTCTTCGACCACGACCTCCCCTTCGCCACCGGTCTCCGCAACTTTCCAATTTGCAAGCGACTTACCGTCGAACAACCGTGTCCATTTTGTTATTCCGGACGGCTTTTTCACGTCATCTTTTTTTGCGGCGGGTTTCTTTGTTTTAGATTTCCGAACACCAGAGTCAGAACCCTTTGCCGCCTCTTGTGCGTCGGACGAAACCGAGGAACCGATGATTACGCAGAAGGCTAAGGTTGGTAATATGAAGGCAAACCGAGGCAAATTCATGGCAGAGTTCTTTTTTGGTTGATGATTTGTCACAAATGACAGAAGCCGCTCAATTAAGCGAGTATTGGCTCAGCTAGATTTTAACCGCTCAGGAATAATGTTGCATGCCAAAAAGCCCAGCGTCCAGCAACAAAAGTGTTGTTTTTTATCTGCGAATCATCGGCGTTTTATTGTTAATCTCGCTGCCATTCGTTTTTTCGCCGATCTATCAAAAAGCAATTGCACCCAGTCCAAATGCGACGTTTGGTGGTGGATTTATCGGTGGGCGTTACGATGAATTCTTACAGTCGTTTGTCAAAGAGTTGAAATTAAATAGCCAACTTGAAAAATCGACGTCGATCTTGACCGGCGGATCCTACGACAACATCAAAAAACTGAAGCAAGGCGAGATCGACTTCGCTCTATTTCAGGCTGGATCGGATGAGTCGGTTGATCTGGAGATCGTTCACGATGAGATTGCATTTGTCACAAATGTTTTTCCCGAGGTGGCTCATCTTATCGTGCGAAACGGTTTGACTGACGATCAAATTGCTAAATTTGAATTCAAACGCGTCGCGATTGGCGCGCCCTCGTCGGGTGACTATCGAGTCGGACTTGCCGTGATCGAACACCTGAATTTGGACCTTAATTCCATCGAGCAAATTAGCGTTGACTACAACGATGTCGTGACAGGTTTTCGCGAGGATAAGATTGACCTCGCGGTTCTAAGTGTTGGAACAGGGGCCGAGGTCATTGGCAAACTCGTGAAAACCGGCAATTGCCGTTTGATCAATTTCCCGATGCGAGATGCTTTCCTCGCAAAACATGTAGCTTATTCGTCGTACACGATTCCGACCGGCACCTATTTTTTAGGTGGTTCGTCATTTTCAAAAAACAACATTGAATCAGTCGCGGTGAACGCGCAGTTAATCACCCGGAAAAACATGCCCTCGAATTCGGTACTGGAGGTACTGAAGACTCTGAATCGCTCGACCTTCTTGCGAGAAAATCGGCTCGTCGATCTTTTCCGAAATGGACAAAGATATGCCACAGGACAGCCCGAGTTTGAAATCCATCCCGGCACATCGCGATACTATGATCCCAGTTTCCGACCTTGGCTAAATCCAGATTTCGTGGAAGCAACTGAGGGAATTCGCTCGTTTGTGTTTTCTGGTTTGATCGGCCTTTTCCTCCTGTTCCGTTGGTTACGAATCAAAAGCGAACGCAGCCAAGCTCACAAGTTAGATGAGTACATTCATCGCTTGCTGGCGATTGAACAAGAACAAATGGTGCTCGATGGAGACTACACAGGTGAGCAAATTCTCAGGCTGGAAGGATATCTCGATGAAGTCACAGAACTGCGTCGAGAAGCCCTCGAGGAGTTTACCGCTCACCAACTCAATGACGACCCTGCAATCGAATGCTTCATTTCGATGAGCCATGCATTGTCGCAAAAAGTCAACGCAAAGCTAACTCGCGATGCCATTCGCAAGTTGGCCAAAACGAGCGCCCCAGAGCAAAACAGAGTTGAAGATTAGTGGTTCGTCAATGTTGTGCCGCGTGGTAGCTACGCTCGTCAGAGCGAATGCTACCTTATGGTAACAGTAGCGACATAGCGACTCAGGTATAGCGCACCACTTCGTTACCCAACGACCTCTTTATTTAAAATGAGTTCCTTATTTCACTCGAAATCACTTAAACGTCGTTTCCCCCGGGCAATAGCTTCTTCGTCGGATTGAGAAGTTGCCGGTTTGGATGAGGCATTTGAGGATGTCGTCTTCGAAAAAGCGACTCCGTTTTAACATTAAACTGTCAGTAGCAGTTCTTTCATCAAGGGACCCAAAACAGACTTCGTCCCGGATCCGACAGCTGATGCCGCACTACTTTGCAAACGGCTTGTTATCTTCAAATGAATCCTGCATCTTCTTCCGCATTTCCGGATACTTGCCTGGATCGATCGTCACCGCTGACTTAAGCCACTTTTGGGCTTGATCAAAATCCCCAACTCTTGCATGGGCAGCTGCAAGCGTTCCCAGCAAATCGTCTTCTTTCCATTTTGTGAGCTCACAAGCAGTTTTCGAAAGCTCAACCGCTTTCTTTCCATCAATGTATTTTTCGTCACTGGCAGTCGAGAGCAACCACGCTTTGCTACCGTACGCATACGCGTAGTTTGGTGCAAGCTCGATGGCTTCGTTGAAATCTCTGAGGGCATTCTCAAAGTCCCCCAGCTCGCGATAGGCAATTCCGCGATTATTGAGGAAACCAATGTTGTTTGGTTTTAAAGCGAGGGCGTTGTCGTAATTTTCACGTGCATTTTCATACTTCTCCTGCCGATGGTAAACCGTTCCACGGCTATTGTGGTATGACGCTTCTTGGTCATTGATCTTAATTGCAAAGTCAATGTCACGGAGTGCTTTGTCATATTCTCCACGCTCTCGCCAAGCGATGCCTCGATGGTGATAGTTTTTCGCTTCGGGCGATTGATTTATTTCGGCAGTGAAATAGGAGACCGCCTTCTCGACAGGGATGACAAAGTCTTTTTTCATCCAACCGTACTTTCCCCGGAAGTGGTACCAATCTCCGTTGACGCCATCGACGGTGTACACTTTGCCCAATTCAACGATGCCGACAATGTCCTTGGAAAGCTTAAACTCAGCCCCCCATTCGATTGTCATCACGCGACGACCGACCATCGGGTCCAATTCCTTTTCTTCCTGTCCCGATACGCTTTTCGTCGATACTGCACCTGTCGATGCACACGTTGCGACAACCAACAGAAACAAGGGCAAAATGGATTGCTTACTCATGAGATGAATTTTAACTTGTTGGAAAAGATGATTTTAGTTGCAATGATCGATAGAATGACACGTACCCTTCATTGGAATCGGCATCCGGTACGTGAAAGAATGGAAAAACGGGCAGATGCAAACAAGCTTTACTAACCGCTAAGTTTTACCGCAGTCGTTTGCTAGCAATGCATATACCAAGCTTCGCCGTGTGAATCCACTGTTGTTTCGTAACCAGCATATTTAAATTTTCAGATCAAAAATGAATACCCAACCGATTCCTAACGAGACCGATTCTGACCGACCCAATTCACTCAAGATCACGGGGGATGCCAAGCCAATGGTTCCCGTGTTTTCGTGCACTGTCTATGTCAGCAAAAACGATGAAGGCAACGTCCGTGGTCGCGTCGCGAATCTTGCGGGGATCGACGCGAGTGGAAATTCGGAACGCGATGTTTTGGTGAAAGTCTCAAAGGAATTTAAGTCGCGGGTTCTCAAAATGTTTGAGGCGGGTGAGGAAATCCCATGGATTGACCCACCAATGCCCAAAAACGAATCAGAACAAATCCGCACCATTCCAATGCATCTATAGAATTAGTGCGAGCAGCGCAACAAAAAGCCGAAGGGTATCACCTGTGAAAGGGTGTGCATAGCAAAGCCAACAAAAATGCAAGGTCTACCTACCTCATAAAATCAAGAATTGCGTTTCTTCCCTTTTCAAATCGATGGCTTCAGTTTTGAGCTCTTGAAAACGGGCAGCCCGGCGCTGACTTTGTTCTAAGATTTGGACCAACCTTAGTGTTTCAAGTTTGAACGGTTACATTGCCTGCTGGAGCCTGGTCGGATGGTGACAGATGCGTGCGGTTTGATCTGCTGATTAGGAACGAGCCCCAAGCGGTATCGAGAAGCAATGGTGGCGACGATCAAAACAAATTCCATCATGGCAAACGATTTGCCAATGCAAATTCGAGGCCCCGCACCAAACGCAAACCAAGAAGACTGATCTAGATTCTTTTGAAAGTCTGGGGTCCAACGTTCCGGCCGGAAGGCAAGCGGCTCGTCGAAAAACTGTTCATCACGTTGCATCACCCAAGGGCTCATCACCATCGTCGTCCCCTGCGGTATGCGGAAGCCAGCAACGGCACAGTCCGCAATTGCACTACGACTAAAAGCGTCGGCCGATGGATACAGTCGTAAAGTTTCATTGATGATCTGTTCCGTAAACTTCAACTGTGGCACATCAGCGATAGTCGGCAAGCGACCGTTGAGAACGGAGTCCAGTTCCGCGTAAAGCCTTTTTCCCGTCTCTGGATTTTCCGCCAGGAGGTACCAAACCCAAGCCAACATACTGGCCGTCGTTTCATGTCCAGCAAACAAAAATGTAATGGCCTGATTGCGTAAATGCTCATCTGTCATACCTGCCGCGTGATTTTTCTGCGCGGACATCAGGCGTGAGAGGATGTCAGGGCCAAGCTGGCCGGTTGATCGTCGCGTCGCAATCAGACTATCCACAATTTTTCGGATGGAATGAATTGCAGAAGATACTTTCCTGTTCCACGGCGTTGGAACCCAGCGTGGTGCTACCAGTAAATTCTCTTTGCGTCGCTCAAAGTTTCTGCGAATGATTTCATGTGGGTCATGAATCGCTTCGACCTCCTCATACAGACGGACTCCCAGTAATGTGTCGGCAGCGATCTTCATGGTTAACGCTTGCATGTCCAGCAGTACATCCCGCGTCTCACCAAGACTCCAGTCGCTGGTATGGTCAACGGTTTGTTGCGCCATCGATTCCCCAAAAGCTTGAATTTGCTCACAGGCAAAACTGGGTTGAATTGCACTGCGATCCTTAAGCCACTTTCCACCCTCGCTGATCAACAGGCCTTCGCCAAAAAAATCCCCAAGCATCTTCGTCGAAAAGGATCGGCCGAATTCCTTGTTACGCGTAACCAGAAATCCTTCAAGACAGTCGGATCACTGACTAGCACACTTGAAAAAGGCCCAAGTCGATACCCCGCCATCGGGCCGAGTTCTCGTCGATCTCGTTCCAGGCATCCCTGCGGATCCCAGCGATATTCGGCCAAATTGCTGCTTAGCCAACGACCAGCCATTTAAGGTACGGCATTGAGAGTTTTAAGAGCATCATTTGCAGTGATCATGAGGCTGCTCAACTTTTGTAGGCACACGATATTTTGATTTGAACCGTCTTCTTAAGGCTAGAGCCTCTTCAGGCAACCCTTGCGCCAACAAAAAAAACTGCAAATCAGTAGTTTCAAACAGGTTGCGTCGATTCCCACCTTTATCCCACTCAACAAAAACGAACGTTTGGCTGCATCCGTTGTCATTGCAAACCACATTAAATGTCATCACGGACAATCAGACATCTGGCAGCTAAACGATATCAGGAAAGCACGTGTCAGGTCCCGCAGATGCGATACCCCTCAAAGCTGAAACAGAACCCACTACCCAACCCATCCCTCCGCAAGCATGCGACAGAAAACGGAGGCAATTTACCCCGAATGCATCTGGACATAATGTGCCACGAATCGGCTGAGATTGCTGTTGTGCGTGTTGGCTTTCAAGTTCATTGGTAAACAGCAAACCCAACAAAACAGGTTCTTCTGCAAAGTTTGTGGGTGAATTTTGGGAAAGTGTTCAGGCGAAAAATCGCTGGATGAAAGTTAACAAGAATTGGATTCCGTTTTAAGTAACACGATAAACCCGTTGTTTTTCCTGCGTTTTTGCCTTCGTCGGAGCCAGCCATCGTTTGCTCGCCAGATTCTTGGCACACGATGTCGGATTCGTGAGACGGCAAAAACATTGCCTTTGTTGGAAAGCCGGAGAAAGGTGTTTTCATCGTAAAATCGACCCTCACCACAAACCTTGCAGAAGAACCACAAAACAAGGCAATAAATGGACCGAATCAAAAACATGTGTCATAACTGAAGCATGAATGTTTTAAAAAATCGAAGGAGCTGCATTAACGTGTTTGCTCTCAGACGCCTCGATGACAGGCAGCGTAAAATAAAAAGCTTTCCAGCATCGAAAACTCGTTGGGGATTATTCGCTTTTTCTCTCGCAACGTTCTTGACGGCAACAACAGCGCCGATACTCTTTGCATCTCAAATTGCCGATCGCAGAGAATTAGTTACACAAAACGCTAATGTTCGAGTGCACAATAGCAAAGAGCTGCAGCAAGCCGTCCAGGCTGCTCAAGCGGGAACAACAATTCTTCTCGAACCGGGTACATATCGTGGTGGCTTAACCTTTAACCGCTTGCACGGCACAAGTGACCATCCCATCGTCATAATGGGAGTGGATCCGGATAATCTTCCGATCATCCACGGCGGTAACTCTTGCCTACACCTGAGAGAACCTGCTCATCTTGAGCTTCGAAATTTGGTCCTTACCGGCGCATGGGCCAATGGACTGAATATTGACGATGGCGGCACGTTCAACACTCCAGCCCACCATGTTCTACTAGCTGGACTCCATATTCACAAAAATGGTTCCAATGGAAATCACGACGGAATAAAATTTTCAGGTGTGGACGATTTCCGTATCGAGAACTGCACGATTGAACGTTGGGGGAAAAAAGGATCTGGCATCGATATGGTCGGCTGTCATCGCGGAGTCGTGGAGAACTGTACGTTTCACGATGGAGACAGTTCCTTCGCCAACGCCGTCCAGATGAAAGGGGGCAGCAGCGAAATCACGGTAAACCGCTGCCGTTTTGATGACGCGGGAGGACGCGCCATCAACATTGGCGGCAGCACCGGACTGCCATATTTTCGCCCGAAGCCGCAAGGGTTCGAAGCCAAGAACATCACCGTTTCGGATTGCACTTTTATCGGTTCAATGGCGCCCATCGCATTCGTGGGCGTCGATGGATCCAAGGTACACCACAACACATTTTACCGGCCCACCAGATGGGTCATCCGTATTTTGCAGGAAAACCAAGGATCCGATTTCACCCCCTGCCGTAAGGGCATTTTCTCAAACAACATTATTGCCTTTCAAACCGATGAACTGGCATCGACCATCAATATCGGATCTGGGACCGATCCAAAATCGTTCAAGTTTTCCAAAAACTTTTGGTACTGCCTCAATCGTCCTGGCACCACGCGACCAGCGGTGCAATTACCAGCGGGCGAAACAGAAAGCATCTATGGTCATGACCCGAAGTTTAGCGATTCGAAAAAGGGTGATTTCCGCTTGGCGCCAGGCAGTCCAGCAAGGGATTTTGGCCCGAGAGCGATCCCAAAAGAAAACGCCCCCGTCGACGCGGGCAATTAACCCCACAGCCGATCAAGACCGATTTCCCCCTTCCGACTTTGCACTAATGCAGGCTTTATCAACACATCTGGCAAGTCTAATTGATGAACGATGGTTAAGCATGCCTCATTCATTCAACATTTTGCTCACACCAACCGTTTTTATTTTTTCTACAGGGACAGAAGCCTAAATCGATGATAAGGCTGTGAATTCCAGACGTTTTCTCAAAAGTGACTCGATCATAATTGAGCGTTATCGATGTTCACCGACTGTTGTCGCGATCAACCGAAACGATCTCCAGATCCGTTTACCAAACGGGTCCGTACGCCGGGTCACGACTGTTCCGTATCGGCATTGGTTGTCTTGGTCGTAGTGTTCTCAAACCACGTTTGGAGCAACTGATGAATCAATGGCCCCTGATCCGCATTCCCGGGGCGCATCATATGATAGTCACGATTAATTTCGAGTTTGAATGAATCGCCATCAGATTCGTGATAGAAAACCGTCGCAAAGTAATGACCGCCGCCTGGCGCAACGGCCCTCGGTTCAAAATCGACTTCAATCTCATCAACCGCATCTCGAGGAATGACAAATAGATCGCGGTTGCCTCGGTAAATAAGCAACGCATCCTCCCCGATATAAAGCCCACGTGTGAATACGCCGTTTTCAAAATCGGAGAAATCTTTTCGGGCCTGCTTGATTCGGTAACCGAAAATCAGGCTTCCACCTAAAAAGAAAACAAACGCGGCGAAATCAAACCAGAAGTCTTTGCTAATCGTCAACCACCATCCTACAACACACGTCATCAAGACAAACATCGAAAACAGAAATCCGTAGATCACCGTGTAAACGGTCTTGGAGACAAATTCAGGACAATAGATAACGTCATGCTTTTGACGTTGCACCGGATCCAGCCAATCTGAGTAGGGCAATGTCAATGTATCGATTGAGATCCAATCAAGTTTTTTCATTTTGCAGACCGGTTTTCAATTGCAACCTGTGGTAACGGAAAAAGGGAACGGTCGAAACGCTACATCTCTTCTGTGTCCCGGGTAAATGTATTATTCAAACCCCCTGATTTCGCGTCGACCTCACTCTGATTTATCGTCATTTTTAGACATCACCTTTTTCCGTTGCTTTGATTTCGATTTTGCAAGAAACGGCAAATACCAAAGGTAAGCGCCAGAAACCCACAATGCTAACAATACGAGACCATTCACCAGGAAGACCGACAGCTTGGCCCAGTCGCCGAAAAATGATCCGTCATGCAGTTGCTCAATCCAGTCTGATCGCCGATACTTCGACTGCATTATTTCCATGGTCGCCAAATCGATTTGGACTTCATATCCGTTTATTGATTGAACCTTGACCATTCCCTTCGACGGCCGCACATCGAGTCGGTCCACTTCTTTCCAGCCGCTGATCTCGGCGAGTGGGTCCGTCATCGCGACTTTCAAAATCTCATTAACAGCCACGTTAGCATCACTCAACGTTTTTGATTCCGAGAAGCTGCCTTTTTGCGTCGGCGGCTGAACCCAGGTCCATTGCTTTTTAATTTGCAACAAAAGACCGGTGATAATGACCAGAATCAAAGGGATGGCAAAACCAACCGCCCCCCACCGATGCAGCTTACGCGACCAACGATTCAAAAATTTGTACACGTGCCGGCCCTAGTTGAACACAAGATAAAGAAAAGTAACCAATGGAGCTCTAAATCGTATCGAATCTTAGAGGAATTTGAACTTGGCTGCTGCAATCAAACACAAAGTTTGAAATTCTTTCGTCGATTGTACAGGTCCTTGTTGAGACGGATCCTGCGACAAATCATACTTAAAGATCGGCGTAGACGACCTCGCTTCCAAAAAAACACGATCCAGATTTACATCAATTGAATATTCCGGAGCAACTTAATGAAAATTCTTGAAGGCTCAATCTGCCTTTTTCTTGCAGTGATTCTCGGCACGATCGCCGTGGGACAAAGCCCAAAAACAGCGCCGTCGCTGCCGGTCGAGTATGTCAACAAAATGTCGTGGCGCAATATTGGTCCGGCAAATATGAGCGGTCGTATTCCAGCCATCGCCGTTTACGAAAAAGATCCATCCATTTGGTGGGCGGCCAGTGCGTCTGGCGGACTTTTAAAAACAGTCAACAACGGCGTTACGTTTGAATTTCAATTTGACAAAGAGGCTGTTGTTTCCGTCGGTGACGTCCAGGTAGCCCAATCGGATCCCAATATCGTTTGGGTTGGTTCAGGCGAGGCCAACCCACGGAACAGTGTTTCATGGGGCGACGGTGTCTACAAGTCAATCGATGGTGGAAAGACATGGAAGAACATGGGCTTGAAAAAGATTTTCCAAACAGGACGAATCGCCATTCATCCGACGGACCCCAACATTGTTTACGTGGGTGCATTGGGCCGATTGTGGGGCCCCAGTGAAGACCGTGGGCTTTACAAAACCACCGATGCGGGCAAAACCTGGGAAAAGGTCCTGTTCATTGATGACAAGACTGGCGTAATCGACGTTCAAATGGATCAATCGAATCCAGACCGGCTTTACGTAGCGGCATACGAACGAAAACGAGACGGTTTCGATGGCAATGATCCAGAAGTCAAATACGGTGAAGGAGCGGGAATCTATCGAACCGACGACGGTGGAAAAAGCTTTAAGAAGCTTGAGAGCGGTTTACCGTCGTGCAAAAAGGGTCGAATCGGCCTGTCGATTTACCGTAAAGATTCAAGCCACGTTTACGCAATTGTTGAATCGGAAAAAATTGGCAAAATGCCTGATGACCTACCCTACGCAGGCCTGAGCGGAGCGTCGGCGGATGAGGTCGGATCAAAGATTACAGCCGTCACCAAAGATGGACCATCTGAAAAAGCAGGATTGAAAGTTGGTGACCTTGTCATCTCCGCGAACGGAAGCATCGTTCACAAGTACGATGATCTATTAAAGTACATTCGTAACACAAAAGTTGGTGACGAATTAAAACTGACTTGTTCCCGAGACAAGAAAACGGTCGAAATCACGATCAAAATGGCGGAACGCCCAAAGCCTAAAGAGAACGCTGGCGGCGAAAGTGAAAACGCCAGGCGATCACCGGGACGTGGCGGACGCGGTCAATCAACACGCAATGAATTCACCGGAACACTCGGTGGACAAGCAGCAAATCGCCAGGATTTCCAAGGTCCAAATGGCAAGGAGCACGGCGGTATCTATCGCTCAAAAGATTTCGGCGATACCTGGACTCGCATCAACAGCTTGAACCCCCGCCCCATGTATTACAGTCAGATTCGTGTCGATCCGTCGGACAACAATTACATTTACGTTTGCGGAACTTCACTTTATAAATCAAAAGATGGTGGTGTGACGTTCACTGGCGATGGCGGATCTGACGGAATTCATGTCGACCATCATTCGCTTTGGCTCGATCCCAATGACGGACGGCATATGATTTTGGGCAATGATGGCGGAATCCATGTTACGTACGATCGCATGACCCATTGGGATCACCTTGCTCATGTCGCAATCGGTCAGTTCTATCATGTGGGTATCAGCAGTGACTTGGATTACTTCGTTTATGGTGGTCTTCAAGATAACGGTAGTTGGGGAGGCCCAAGTCGTTCGCCAAACGGTGGTGCGATTAACTCCGATTGGTTCCGAGTCGGTGGCGGCGACGGATTCATCTGCCTGGTTGATCCGGAAGATCCAAATCAAATTTACACTGAAAGCCAAAACGGCGCGATGGGCCGAATCAATTTGAAGACCGGGGCAAGAGGTTTTATTCGCCCCCGGGCGCCAAGTGGTGAACGTTATCGATTCAATTGGAAGACCCCGTTTATTCTTTCTCCCCACAATTCAAAAATTCACTACAGTGCCGGAAATTATGTTTTCCGATCCCCTTACAAGGGAGACAAGATCCAAAAAATTTCACCCGAAATCACCAACACCGACAAAGGTGCCGGAAGCGCGATTTCTGAATCGGCGGTTGAAGTGGGTGTGCTTTATGTCGGGACAACCGATGGAGCACTGTGGGCCTCGCGTGATGGTGGAGTCAACTGGTTCAACCTCTTTACCGAACCGGAAAAAATGGCAAAGAAGAGTGACGGTGGAGCAACGGCATCGACTGCCCCAACGGGTAATCGTGGCGCAGAAACCGGTGGCAGAGGTCCCGGTGCTCGTGGTGGTCAAGGCCGCGGCGGTCGAGGTGGCGCTGGTCGCTTCCGAGAAATGCTACTTTCTCGCGATGCCAATAAGGATGGCAAAATCACCAAGGACGAAGTGCCTGAGCAAATGCAGCGAATTTTTGATCGGCTTGATTCCAACAAGGATGACGTGATCGACGAAAAAGAAATGGCAGCCATGGGCGGCGGTCGGGGCGGAGCCGGTGCAGCTGCCTCTGATGAAGCTAAGGCTTCGGATGAAAAAGCTGAACCGAAAAAAGCTGAACCGGAAAAAGATGCACCGAAAAAAGATAAGGGCGAGGAAAAGTCGGAAGATAAGAAATCGGACGCCCCCAAAACGCCTGAAAAGAAGTCCGATGATAAGGAAAAGCCTGAAAAGAAGTCTGACGATAAGAAAGACGCACCTGTCGATCCGGTTTCCGGTGAGTGGGTTGGCAAGTTTGTGAATTCTGACTTTCCAGGTGAATTCACTTTGAAGTTGAAATATGTGGACAAAAAAATCACGGGGTCTTATGAGTCCGAACGTGCTGACGGTGAAATTACGGGAGGCAAATTAGAAGGCTCAAAAATCACCATCACGGGTGCAACGGGAGCAACGCTAAAGTTTCAAGCTGAAATTTCAGGCAACAAAATGAAAGGGAATCTGGATGTCAACGCTGGTCAGTTCACAGTTGACTTTGAAGCAACCAGAAAACCCACCGGTGACGCGAAAGCCACCTCGGAAAAACCTGTTGTTGAAGGTAAGCCAATCAAGGACCTTGTCCCTGGGCCACGATGGGTCAGTTCGATTGAGGCATCCAAGTTCCAAGCAGGTCGCTGCTATATGACACTCGATGGACATCGTTCCAATGATGATGCTCCCTATGTTTTCAAAACCGAAAACTACGGACAAACCTGGACTTCAATTCTCTCAAACATTCCCGCCACCGCTGGATCAGCTCGAGTGATTCGTGAAGACGTCATCAACCGAAATCTTCTTTTCCTTGGTTGTGAGTTTTCGTGCTGGGTTTCAATTGATGGTGGCCAAAGTTGGACAAAGCTAAACAGCAATCTTCCAACCGTTTCAGTTCATGAATTTGCAATTCATCCGACTCGGGGCGAAGTCGTGGCGGCAACTCATGGTCGTAGCCTTTGGATTCTGGACGTCACCGGTTTGCGACAATTGTCAAAAGAGAGCTTGGCTGCTGATGCAACTCTCTACAAAACCGCAGACTCAATCAATTGGGCACAAGGCAAGTCCCGTGGTAGCAGCGGCACACGTCGCTTCGTCGGTGAAAACCCTTCGGCAGACATTGCGATTTACTATTCGCTTGGTAAGGATGCACGCTCCGTCAAACTTGCCATTACGAATTTGACTGGTGACACGGTTTACTCGGCGACTGGAATCTCTGGCTCTCGTCCTGAGGACAGCACCGAGACGGTAATCGAAGGGGGAACTCGTAAAGGACTTCATGTTTTCAACTGGAATCGTTCACAACAATCGACGAACCAGCAACAAAGTAATCGTCGATTCCGTGGACGCCGTCGTGTTCCATCGGGCAACTATTTGTTGACGTTAACGGTCGATGGTAATACCTCCAAACAAACCATTACGATCAAGGAGGATCCAAACGCTCCTTCATCGCAAACGACGGAGGAAGAACTGGAGTTTATGAAAGCCATCAGTGGCTTCGAAGACGAAGAGAGCCAAGAAGAAGCGAGTCAATCCATCTTTGATTGATTCGAACTTTGAAAATCAGTTTTTTTATCAAGGCCGCAGCGATGCGGCCTTTTTTCGTATCAGAATAGGAAAAAAATTTCGCATGTCCGTTTCGAGCCATGATCTGGCCTGCAACATTCATTTGCAACCTGCTATCGAAATTGACTTGCGGCGCCATGCGAATGGTCATGCAAAACAGAATCTTGCTGGTTCGCTGAATATTCTTTCGCACGGTTCATGACTCCGTCAATCCAATCCTGCGCCGTTGCAGGGACTTTAACGGGTTCGAAACCCAATGATTCCATCATCGTTTCGTCGTACGCCACAATAAAAACAAGGGCTGCCAGCTGTGCGTATGTCGCGATATTCGCTGTCCAGTTACCACTCCAAAATTTCATGGCAGTCCCCAGAGAATTCTTTATGCGAACCCGACGGCCATTAAAATCGATCGAATAAATCTCATCGAGAATCAGATGCGAACAAAAACCCAAAAAGACGGCGAAGGCTTTTAACAATCGCAGACGGACGTCGACGCATGAACAAATCAGAAACGTAAAAATCGCCGCCACCATCGCGGCAGGAATACTGTGCCACATACCTCGATGAACGGTGAAACGTTTGAAAATCCGCGACAACCCGAATCGAATACCGACATAAATCAGCATGCCAGAAATGACCATCTGCTCGACGCTTAATCCCATATGCTGAAATCGATCAACCAGCATCATTGGGATCGCTGCCGCACCAAAGGCGAACGTTTCGCGAATGGGTACACCGTTGTCACTGTCGAGATCGGGCAGCATGCCGGATACGCTGCACAATCCGGCCGCGAGGATACATTGATCCAGCGGATATTCACTTCCGAAGTACGCCGCAGATCCGAGCGCCAAACCGCAAACCGTGCTCGTCGTAACATGTGTCTTGAAGTCTGCCATCGAATTTCCATTGCAACGCCCGAATCCAATAGGAAAATATTGAAAAAGATTCGAGAATTTTCGCCAAAAATACTCAATTACGACGAATGCTCCAATATCAGCATGATCCACAAGGTTGTCGCTCAGGGCTCCAACCTTCGCGATTAAAGCTACAGATCACTTGGAGTCCGTGGGCGATAAGTGATAGCATTGCTATTTGCCATCACATCTGGAAATCGGCTGCCGGCAATACCAACGTACAATAAGGACGGAGCATATTTCCTGTGGTCAAAACTAATGCAAATTCGCGGAACGAAAGCCTACATTCGTCGTTGGCTCGCAAACACGATTCGCTTTGGTCCATCGACAGGCAACTGACCTTTTCGGTCCTAATGTTCAATGCGTATACTCTGTAGCAAAAACACGGGATTTTAGACTCTCGAGAATTTACGGAAGCGCCGAATGCAAACCTACGACATCATCATGCTGGCCATCTTGGGAATCAGCGTATTCCTCGGATTCTGGAAAGGATTCGCCTGGCAAATCGCGACCGTTGCGGCGTTTGTTGTTAGCTATTTTGTGTCCGCTCAATTCAGCGTTAAAATTGCCCAATATTTAGGGATCAATGAACTCATTGCGATGTTCGGTCTGTTTATTGGAACTTCACTTTTGATTTGGATCGGTTATGGATTCGTTCATAAACAGATCGAAAAAATGCACCTCAAGTCTTTCGACCGACAGATTGGTGCCCTGGTCGGCTTGGGCTCCGGAATTGTCATTTGCTTGATCGTAACCTTTTTTGCGGTGAAGCTACTTGGTGATTCGATGAGTCAAAAAATCGTGCAATCAAACTCGGGAAATTATATCACCAAGCTGATTGGAAAGATGGACGGAGTCCTTCCCGACCAACTCCAAGAGAAGGTTCAACCCTACGTCAATGAGCTGGATAAAAAACTAGAAAACGCCCGAAACAACCCATCTCCGAACGGTGAGGACGAAAAAAGCCTCGGTGATGTCGTAAGGGAAAGTCTAACCGAGGATCAAAAACTGTTTCGGGATATCGAAGAGATCCTGAAGCAGAACAACAACTGAGTTGCATAAGACCGTACTGGCCGCCAAACAGGGAAATGCGTTTGACAGGGAAATGCGTTTGACAGGGATACAGGCAGCGGGCAGTCGCCGGCGAACGATTGAGAACTTGACTGGTAATTACAGACCATCACGATCCATCAAAAGGAATTTGATGTTACGCCACACTCATTTATTTGGAGGAAAGAGATTGCGAAGCATTCAAGCAACTTACATCCTTCTATTTTGCACAACCATACTCTCCTTTTCGTCTTCGCAAATCACATGCTCGCAGGAATGGGATCATGAGATCATCAATGGCGTTGCCTTGGCAAAGTATGACTACGCAACGAATCGTGATGAGACCAACGTTCCGATCATTTATTTCCACGGAACCTCATCATCAAAACTCGAACCGCTCGTTGTGCTGGAGCACATTAAGAAAAAGAAACGAACGCTGATCGCATTTGACCGGCCCGGCTATGGCGATTCGAAATTCGTTCATTTCCAATCCTTAAAAGACTACGATTGTTGGGCCCAAACGCACCTGATCCCTGCAATCGAAATCAGCCTTGGTTATACGCCGCAACAGTTTGATCTGGTCTCGGTGAGCGGCGGTGCTCAATACTCACTGCGGATGGCGCAAGTGGTTCCCAATCGAGTCCGGAAACTTTCATTGATTTCCGCCGGACTTTTTGGGCGGCCAGTTAGGGGTGAAGGATTGTATGAACGATCGCGCCGTTTCGCCGTCCGACGACCTGTACTTTCCGACGCCATCATTCATTTCGCGCGAAAAAACCCAAAATTGACGCAAGCGATTGCCGCCAAAAAATTCTCGGAACCAGACAAGAGATTTTCCGAATCCCGCAAGAACCTTTGGGCACAAATTCTCCTTGATGCCACGAAACAGGGGGCCATTGGACTTAGACAAGACGCTCGCATGCAACTTTTCGACACCAGCTATGCTACACCGCTGGCTGCATCCATCGTAACCGAATTCTGGAATGGAACGTGTGACAAGACCATCAGCACTAAATCTGCAATGTTGCTTTCGCAGAAGACAAACATCCCAGTCAACTTTGTAAAAAACGAAGGACATCTCAGTAGTATCCCGATCGGTTTCGAACAATCGGTTTTAAAAGATGAATAATATGCTGCTCGTAAAATGACCTCACAGCTAAAGCCCAAATTTTACTCAGCATGGAATTCTCAAACTTTAAGTACATTTCTTTCGACTGCTACGGCACGTTGATTAACTGGGAAGCCGGGATACGCGACGCAGTCAGCAAGCTTTTTACGCCCGAACACAAATTTGAAATGAAAGAGATTCTTGCTTCGTTCGCGAAATGGGAGTCGAAATTCGAAGAAGAATGTCGTGTCAGAGGTTTTCGCCCATACTACGACATCTTGACGGATGTCCTGGTTGCCGTTTGCAATGACTTCGGGATCATCGCCCATGGGAAATCAAAATTTGCATTGGCAGATTCCGTTAAAACATGGCAACCCTACTCTGACTCGATTGACGCACTTCAAGAGTTATCAAAGCGCTTCAAACTTGTTATTCTTTCAAACATTGACGACGAAATTTTTGCCGAATCAAATTTGCTTTTGCAGACGAAATTCCATTCTGTTTTTACCGCTCAACAGATCGGCAGCTATAAGCCCGATCGAAAGAACTTCGAGCACATGCTTGAGCAATTGGGTTGTGAGAAGAGCGAAATTCTTCACGTTGCTCAAAGCATCTATCATGATCATGTTCCAGCGAAAGCGATGGGATTGTCCACCCTCTGGGTCAACCGAAAAAGTATCTTTGGTGGATCTGGAGCAACCCCCTCGGCAAATGCATCACCGGATTTTGTCGTCGACGATATGAAAGAAGCGGCAGCCTTGATCATGAATTGAGCGAGCCAATCTTCATTGTGCTGTTTTTCTCCTGTCAGCCCGATTGCTGATGCACCACTTCCAGTGTGTCCCCCGCTCGAAACGTTCCCGACTCAATCACCGTAGCATTCAGGCCGCCATGTCCACGCATCGCGTTGTAACCGCCGGGGCCCAAGTTCTCTTCCATTCTCGAGCAGGGCGGACAAGGCCCAGTCCCCTCAAAAACCGCTGTGCCAATCATGAATCGTTGCGATTTGAGTGCAAGCAAGTTGATGCCGCTGACCACAATATTTCGACGAAGCAATGCGGGATCGATTGAGTCTTTGCGAAGAATCGCTTCGACAACGGCAATATGCTCCTGCTGAATCAATGTCACCATCCGTTTTGCACCAGGCCGTCCATTAAAGTGATCGCCGATCAATCCTTTTTCGGAACATACTGTCACAAATTCAATTACCGATACAGCTTCGCGGCGGCCAGGTCGAACACCGATCCATTCCACTTTGCCTTTCATCGGGAAATTGTGAAGCAGGTTATTGATCAAAGTTGCTTCTGTCGCGTCACTCATTTTAAATTCACTTTCCGAACAATGATGCTACGGGTCGCCAACGATTTTTCCGCCATCTGACTCGTTGAAAAACGGTCGAGTCGCAATGACGCCATCCTCCGGGCTGCTTGCCGTTGCATAAAGCTGCTTAGGAATACGTCCAGCAAGATAAGAATATCGTCCAGCCTCAATCCCTGCCTTCATCGCCTTTGCCATAAGGACAGGATCTTTTGCGTGAGCCACAGCCGTATTTAATAGCACGGCATCTGCACCTAACTCCATTGCGACCGCGACATCACTGGCCGTTCCCACTCCAGCGTCAATGATAACAGGATAGGATGCATCGCCTTCCTTTAAATATTCGAGAATGATCCGAAGGTTGTTGGGATTCAGAATCCCCTGGCCAGAGCCAATTGGACTCCCTGCTGGCATCACGCTTGTTGCTCCGGCTTTTTTCAACCGAATTGCTGTAATCGGATCGTCACTGGTGTAACACAAGACCTTAAACCCTTCGGCCACAAGGATCTCCGTCGCCTTGATGGTTTCGACGGGGTCTGGAAGCAACGTCTTGCTATCACCCAACACCTCCAACTTGACCCAATTGGCTCCGGGGTTTTCCAACCCTCGCAGAATCTCGCGTCCCATTCGAGCACATCGTACTGCCGTCTGTGCGTCAAAGCACCCGGCAGTATTCGGCAACAAGACGTAACGATCCAAGTCTAGGAAATCCAAAATGTTACGGCCTTCACCATCATAAAGCCGCTCGCGACGGACCGCGACGGTGACACATTGGGTTCCAGATACATCGAGCGACTGCTGCATGGTCTCGAATGATTCGTATCGCCCCGTTCCGAGGATCAAACGACTTGAAAGCTGGTGACCACCAACCTCAAAAACAGAATCTATGCTTGACTTTTCGATGGTGCTCATCGGCGTATTCTTTTCATCGATGTATTCTTTTCACGAACGGCTTACGTTGCATTTACGTCTTGAGCTTCGAAATCGATTTTTAACCACCGCCTGCTAGCGAAACGACCTCGACACAATCCCCGCTCGAAATCAGGAAAAACCTAAAATTTTCCCGCGGAACGAGGCTTCCATTTATTTCAACCGCAATTTGTTTCGGGTTCAGTTGTCGAATTTCGATCAAATCATCGACGGTCGCAGGCTCAGCGAGCGAATATGCCTCTCCGTTCAACTGAATTTCAATTTGTTTCGGTTTCATACGTCCCATTTTATTGAGTTTTTTCTCCCCGACAACGAGCGGCTGTGAAGTTAGCGAAGTCGCGTAAACCATTTTGTTTTTTCGAAATCACCTCATCAACGGTTCCGATTATTCCGATTCTGTTTACGGCGGAACGCAAAAACATTGGCTCTCATGCGCAATGTGGTAACAAGGTTTCAACTCGAAGTGTGGAAAATGAGAATCCATTCTCAAACGGTAGAAGGCATCCTCCATACGGCAATTGTGATGCTATTGCTGGCATTCCATCCCGCAATGGCATGCTCCCAAACCGATGAAACAGAGGACCTTTACCAACTTGGAACGGTGCATTATTCGCGTGGTCAGTTCCGATTCGCCGCTCAGCGTTTCCAAAAAATTGTCGATACTGGCACCAACGAAGCGCTGGTCGAACTCAGTCGTTTTTATCTTGCCGAATCGCTCGTACCGCTGGGTGACTATAAAAATGCACGGACAAATCTAGCCGAATTCATCTCTCGTAATCCAAACCATCAATTTGCAACTCAAGCGAGTTATCGCATGGGCGAGGTTTGTTATCTCACTGGTGACAACGAAATTGCCGCCAAGCATCTACAGCAATTTGCATCGAAAAACCCTCAACACACTTTACTGGAATTCGCCTATCCTTATCTGGCCGAAATCAAGTTGAGGAGTGGTGACTTCCAAGCGGCAGAGCGTTTTTTTGAATTGGCGTTAGCAAAACATCCCAACGGAAAGCTGGCAAATGAATCTCGTTTCGGTTTAGCCCGCGCACTTGAAAAATTGGGCGAAGTTGATGAAGCGATGCGATTCTATCAGCTGTTGATCAATCGGCCAGAATCTGGCCGCGTACCCGACTCACTTTTGCAGCTGGGAAAAATCCACTTCAAGAGAAACCAATTTCCTGCAGCAAAAAAAACGTTTGCGAAATTCGAAACGCAGTATCGCGACAACGAATTGATTCAGCCAATTCGCTATTGGTCGGGTCGTACAGCATATGAATTGGCCGACTACAAAGCTGCAAATCAGTTTTTTGAAACGGCATTACGGAGCAACCCAACCCGGAAGATCATTCCAGCTTTGCACTACGAATTCGCTCGCAGTTTGAGTCAGGAAAATCGATACGCCGAGGCCTTGGTCAATCTCGATATTGTCTTTACTGATTTCCGTGATTCCGATTGGGGTGACGATGCGTTATTGCTGAAGATACAAATCCTCAGAAACTCTCAACAATTTGAACTTGTTGTTTCAAATTGCGAGACGTTTCGAGAAACGTATCAGCAAAGCGATCTGATCGCAAATTCATTGGACAACGAGGCTGCTGCGAGAATTTCGCTGGAGCATTACGATAAAGCCGAGGCAATCTTGGCACATTTGATTTCCAATCATACGCCGAATGAGTTGACTTCCAAAGAAGCACAGGCTTCCTATGAGACATGGAAGTATCGCCTTGCTCTGACCCAACTTCGTCAAGGACGACAATCCGAAGCGCTGTCGATGCTGGAACAAATCAACGTCGATATTGCGGAAAATGCAACACGAAGTGCAACCTTGTTGGCGAGGGCATCCATACAAATCAAACAGAACCGATTAGCTGATGCGACCACAAGCCTTGAATCGTTTCTCGACATTGCCAACAGTTCCGAAAACCTAGCGAATAAAACGAGCTCGACAGAAGCCAATAATGCCGCAACAAACCTGGCCTTGATCTACGCCAAACGGCAAAACATGCAATCTGCTGAAAGCTGTGCGAATAGGATCGTAGGCAGCCAACGGAAAATCCAAACCTTGTTGCAACTGGCCGAAATTGCGTTCGCAGCAAAACAATTTCGGTACGCAGCGGAGTGGTTTTCCCGTGTTGCATCAAAGACGGACGACAAGACCCAGAAGAGCAAGGCTATGTTGGGTTATATCTGGAGCCAAAAAGAACTCGGAAATATTGAGAGTACACTCGTTGGGGTTGACCGATTGATCCAATCCTTTCCAGATAGCGATGAGGCAGCAGATGCCCTGTATCTCAAAGCCGTCTTGTTGGAAAAAGCGGACAACCATTTAGACGCGGCGAAGGCCTACGAAAACTTGCTTGCCAATGACCTGAAAAACAAGCATGCCGAAAAAGCAGTTTTGGCTTTAACCAATCTCTACCGCAAAAACACTCCTGACAAACTGAAAACACTTACCCCAATTTACGCACAGCTAATTGCCTCGACCCAATCCCAGCAAGAAGACCTGCTTCTCTATGAGTTAGCCTGGATCCACTTTGACGACAACAATAAAGAGCTTGCAACCCAATGTTTTGGCCGAATCCATCGACATTTCAAACAAAGCAAGCATTGGCCAGAGGCAACCCTAAAACTTGCCCATCAGAAAACAGAAGAAAACAAAACCGATCGTTCGGAGCAGTTGTTATCCAGCATTTTGAAAAACAGCAAAGACCGGAACGCGCTTGCAACCTCGACTTTTGAGCTTGCGAAAATAGCCTTTGATAAAAAAGAATATTTACGTGCTGCGAAACTTTTCCGGACGATCGTCGATCGCTTCAGCGAAAACAAGATTTCAAAACTCGCAGTCTATTGGGCTGCGGAGGCCAATTATCTGATTGAAAAATTAGACGTTGCCGGTCAACAATTTGAAGCCATCGCCGTCGATGCAAGGCTGGGCCAGCATAAAAAATCACACCAGATCCTGATGCGGAGAGCACAAGTCGCAGCCAAACAAAAAAACTGGTCGGCTGCGATTGAGCTTGCCACCGAACTGCTGGATTTCGATCCGAATTGGAAGGAAATCCATGAAGCTCACTATGTCTTGGGTCGATCATACGCTGGACTTGGACAATTCACTAAATCCCGAACAGCTTTTCAAAATGTACTTGATTCAGAACCTGCAACGGGCACCGAAACCGCTGCGATGGCGCAATGGATGATCGGCGAGAGCCATTTCCATCAGGACGCATATGAAGAAGCCATCGACGCGTACCAGCGAACCGAAATCTTACATGCTTACCCGCAATGGCAAGCAGCAGCGTTACTTCAAATCGGAAAATGTTTCGAGCTGCTGAAACAGGATAACCACGCGATCGAGAGCTACCAACGCATCCTGCAAGACCACAACAAAACGATGTTTACGGCCGAAGCCAATGAGCGGATCAATGAGCTTCAGAATCGGACATCGGCCGAAATAAAACCAACCGTTTTGAAATAAGGGTTATTTCAATGTTTACAAGAAAAACCATTCATTCGATAGCGTTTTTGCTGATCCTATCTTGTTGCACTGTTTCAAGTGCACAGGAAGCGATGATTGATGTAGGAACCGAATCTGAAGCATCCAACATTTTCACGTCGAAGTCCTTGCTCCAGATCGTCAGAAATGGCGGACCGCTGATGATCCCGATCGGTCTTGCATCGATTCTGTTGCTGGTCTTCATTTTTGAACGCACGATCAGCTTAAGAAAAGGGCAAATCATCCCCCGCCACTTCGTCAAACTCTTTCAAACACAATTAAAAGAAGGTTCGCTGACACAGAAAACAGCGATCCGAATTTGCAAGGAAAATCCAAGTATCATTTCGCGAATCTTTGCCGCTGCAAGCCATAAATGGGGGCGTCCCTCTGTCGAAGTTGAGCAAGCGATTATGGACGAAGGTGAACGAGTGACGTACAAGTTGAAAAAATATCTTCGATTGATCAACGGCATCGCAACCGTAACACCATTGCTGGGATTGCTGGGAACGGTCGTGGGAATGATTCTCGCATTTGATGCGATCGGTGCTTCGACAACGAACGCTGATCCCAAATTGTTAATCGCCAACGGAATCAGTCAGGCTTTGTTGACGACTGCTGCAGGCATGAGCGTCGCCATTCCTGCCTTGATTGCATACATCTACTTCGTCGGACGAGTCGACCGTTTGATTGTCGAGATCGATGACCTGGGACAAAAAGTGGTCAGCTACATAGCATCAGATGCTGTGGCGTTAGACGATGAACCAGAGGACGGCGAACAGAACTTTACAAATTCTACTTCTTCGAGCTCAAATTCGTCGTCTGCCAAAAACAAAACAAGAGCCCGTTCGAAAAAGGCGGCCTAGTCATTTTGATATCAGTTGCGAACTGACAATCGGAAAATCGGTTGGAAAAATTCGCCCGATCGAACCCAACGCAGATACAACGAACCCATAATATTTTGCTTGCATGTGACTTGCGAAGGAATTCTTAGATGCCGCTGAAAACTTCAGAAGACGAACAGGCGACTCTAAACTTGACGCCGATGATTGACATTGTTTTCCTTTTGATCATCTTCTTCATGGTCGGAACACGCTTTACCGAATTGGAAGAAGCCGAACAGCAAATGCCGCTGGAGGTTCCAAGCCTGTCTCGTTCGGGCACGCTAACTAGCGCGCCATCAAAACGAATCATCAATGTGTATGAAAATGAATTGATGCTGGATAACCGAACGGTTTCTCTCGAAGAACTCGAATCCAGTCTGGCAGAAGCAAAAAAAGAATATAGCAAGATTGGTGTCGTTGTTCGCGGCGAATCACACCTCAAGTACCAGCGGATTGCCGATGTACTCGGAACCATAGGCGCTGCCGGTATCAAAGAAATGCGGATCGCCGTAAAGGTCGGAAAGCAATTGCGATAACAAGAACGTGCCCTTAAGAAAAAAGGAGGAACGCGGAACCGGCGTTTCAAATCGGAACGATACAACGACGTAAAAAAATGTTGACCTTCAATCATTATCCAAATTGCATGACATTACTCGCCGACCAATCGGTGATGCTTGTTGAACAACCGACAGCGTCGTTGTTGGAGTATGCGCTTTTGATCGGGTTGGTAGTTTTTACCATCCTGACCATTGTCCTCGTTTGGACGCGATGGGGTCAGGTTAAACCGCTTTGGAAATGCTTGGCATTATCGCTGTTTGCCCATATTCTTCTTGGCGGTTACGCATATGGAACGAAGCTTTTCTTTCACCGAGGAACCGCAAAGCAAGAGGAACCCATTAGCTTTAGTGTTCAAAGTGAAGAAATTGAACTCGTCGAATCAGACGCTACGGATAACAAGTCCGAGTCGGCTCCTTGGGAGGAATTTGTTGATGAAAACCCCAGTGGTCCGGAGTCAGTCTCGCACCCAAAACTTGAAAGCCACCAAACGGCACTTCCGGTTCGAGAAACACCGGAAACGAAAATTTCTTTTCAAGAACATCCTGTCAGCGATGTTGCAGGCCAGGCGTTTACCAATACCAAGGCCCCCGAACTGGTAGAAATCCAAGCCTTCCAAATCCAGAATGCGGAAGATCAAAAAGTGGAACCGGCAAAAATCGCGTCGGCGACTAAGCCCAACCGTCGCGATTCAAAGGCTCAAACGCCTGAATCATTGAGCCAGATCACTCAAAAAACTGACACGCAAATCGCGCCCCGAACCGATTCGGTTGCGCGTCCACAAATGGCACAGACTGAAATCGACACGAACGCGGTTGTTAACGAACTTCGAAATCAAATTTCTCAACAACAAGTTGAACCGATTCCAAACACAACTGAGATCCAAGACGCAAATTCGTTGCCAGAAGCAGCAAGCGATCAAACTCAATGGAAATCTGCGTCTTGGAATAAACAACAACCACGGCTTCGGGATGACAAACCTGCACAACCGAGGCGTCTTGGAGATGGTTTACCGATCCCGAAGGTTTACCAAAACCGCTTTTCGCCGAACCGAACTGAACTAGTCATCCAAAACGGCGGCTCAAAGAAGACCGAACTTGCTGTACAGCAAGCGTTACAGTGGTTGGGCTCCGAGCAATCCGAAGATGGCCGCTGGAACCCGCGAAAGTATAACGCCGGAACGGAAACCAACGTCTACGGGCACAATCGTAGCGGCGCCGGTTACTACTCCGATAATGGAATCACTGGGTTGGTCGTGCTCTCATTTCTAGGTGCAGGTCATACCCATCTCGATGGCCCGCATCAAAAAACCGTCCAAAAAGCACTTGAGTACCTAATTCGAACACAAAATGATGACGGAAGCATGTACGGCAGCGCCGGGCTGTTTGCCAGAACGTACTGTCACGCCATGGCGATGCTTGCAATTACCGAAGCCTATGCGTTAACAGGTGACCATCGGATCAAACCATTCGTCGAGAAAGCCCAGAAATACACCCTTTCAATCCAGAATCAAACGACAGGTGGCTGGCGATACCGACCGGGTGACGACGGTGACATGAGCCAATTTGGCTGGCAAGTAATGGCATTAGTAAGTGCGGAACAGGCGGGTTTTCCCATTCCTGAAAAGCCCCGTCAGTTGATGGCCAAATTCCTTGCCGGATACTCAAAAGGAAAATCCGGCGGCATTTCATCTTATCGTCCGGCAGAAGGCCCCTCTCGAACGATGACCGCTGAAGCAATTCTATGCAAACGATTGCTGAAACTGTACGTACCGGAGAAAGCGTCCGACGAAGCAGTTCGTTTCATCCTGGAGGAAACCCCCTTCGGATCCAAAGTCGAAAATCTTTATTACTGGTACTACGCCACGCTGGCGATGCATCATGAAAAAAACGTAGGCCAAAATGATGGTACCGATCGCCATTCAGAGAATTGGAAAACGTGGAATCGGTCACTGTCCCAAAAATTGTTATCGCTTCAAGACAAATCCAGTAACAATTCCGGCAGCTTCCCCGCAACCTCGCTTTGGAGTTCATATGGCGGTCGCTTCTATTCGACCGCAATGGCCACACTTTCTCTTGAAGCGTACTATCGCTACCAATTGCCTTCGCAAATGCAAATCAAGACCGCTCGGCGTTGAGCCTCTTTCTGTGCCAACAGTCGCTCGAATCCATATTTCCGAATTCGGGATGCTATCGAGCTCACCGAAGTGGTAAAGTCTGGTGAACTCAAACCGTTGAAGTTAGAATAAATGTGTCTCAAACTCCCGCCTAATAATCAAGATGCACGCAAGATATTTGCTGAATGCTTTATGCCTGATTACGCTTTTTCAGGTCAACGCTCTTGCACAAGAGCAAACGGTCTCGTTCAATCGCGACATCCGGCCAATTCTTTCTGATCGATGTTTTGCTTGCCATGGCCCCGATGCCATGACGCGTGAAGCTGGCCTCCGTTTTGATATTCCGGACGGCGACGAAGGCGCATTGGCGTCTGCCATCCAGCCGGGATCAATCGAAGAGAGCGAGGTATGGCGGCGAATTAATTCCGATGACGATGACGAGCTCATGCCGCCGCCTGACTCCCACATCAAACCGTTATCGAACGAAGAAAAGCAACTTCTCAAGAAGTGGATTGAGTCCGGCGCACAGTACACATCATTTTGGGCATTCGAACCGATCGTGAAGCCGGCCACTCCAGCCGTAAAGAAGAAAACATGGAGCGATCAAGTGATCGACCAGCATGTACTCAAAAAATTAGAGACACTCAAACTGACACCGGCCAAGCAGGCCGACGCCCGCCAGTTGATTCGGCGCGTTACATTCGACCTGATTGGACTTCCGCCAACTCGTGACGAAATTCAACAATTCCTTGCGGAACACAATCGAGCTCCCAAACAAGCATGGGAAGATCTTGTCGATCGCCTGCTTAAACGGCCTGAGTATGGCGAGCATATCGCGAGGTACTGGTTGGACCTTGTTCGATTCGCAGACACCAACGGCATGCACAAGGACTTTTATCGGAACAACTTTGAGTACCGTGATTGGGTCATCCGGGCATTCAATCAAAATCTTCCTTATGACGACTTCGTTCGATTCCAACTCGCTGGTGACCTATATGACAATCCGACAGAGGATCAGTTGATCGCGTCGGGCTTCAATCGACTTCATCTTATTATTGACCGAGGCACCGCTCTTCCCGAAGAGAGCTTTACGAAGAACGTGATTGACAGAGTCACGTCGGTGGGAACAAGTTTCATGGGATTAACGATCCATTGTGCCCAGTGTCACGATCACAAATACGATCCAATAACACAAAAAGATTTCTACTCGCTGTATGCTTTCTTCAACAACATCGATGCGGAGCCGGAAACTCCGGGCAGACCAAAACAGGGTTTGCAACAGCCATTCGTGTCGTTTGCAACGAAGGATCAAACTCAAGAGCTGAACAAACTAAACGCATTGCTGGCTGACCTTGACAGAGAAATCGCTTCGACCAAAGCGAAGACTCTAAACCTGGAAAAAGCAGCCAAAAAAGATCAAAAGCAATCGAAATCGAAAGAAGCCGAAAATGCGTCATTGAAAAACGATTTGATCAAAGAGCTAAAGGAGTCTGAGAAGAAACGTGGGGACACAAAAAGAACTCGTGACCAAGTCGAGTCGGGGGTCCGAAAAGCGATGGTAATGCGTGAACGAAAAACCGTTCGCCCGACATTCATACTCAATCGTGGGGAGTATGATTCTCCGGGAAAGCAAGTCGAACGCGACGCACCGGGATTCCTTTTCCCGATGAAAAAGCAATCCACTGTCGCATCGCGTATGGATCTTGCCGAATGGATGGTGGATGCGAAGAACCCTCTAACGTCTCGTGTCGCTGCAAACCGAATCTGGCAACAATTTTTTGGAGTTGGTCTGGTGAAAACGTCAGAGGACATAGGGGCCCAAGGCGAAGTCCCCAGTCACCCCGAACTACTCGATCATCTTGCGATGTCGTTCATTGATTCCAAATGGGACGTTAAGGCATTGGTAAAAGAAATTGTGATGTCAAAGACGTACCAACAATCCTCCGTTTCCACACCTGAAAGGTTCAAAACAGATCCCGAAAACCGGTGGCTATCGCGTGGCTCACGCTTTCGCTTAGACGCAGAGATGATTCGAGATCAGATCCTTTTAACAAGCGGTCTTATTTCGGACCGAATGTACGGCCCAAGTGTTAAACCACCGCAGCCAGACGGTTTGTGGAAAGCCGTAACGATGACGGGCCAACGATTCGTGGCCGACAAAGGTGAATCGATGTATCGACGAAGTGTATACACGTTCTGGAAACGCGCGATCCCACCACCGCAGTTGTCGATATTAAACGCCCCAAATCGGGACGCTTGCATTGCCAGACGTGAACGGACAAATACGCCTTCTCAAGCATTGCTTTTGCTGAATGAAACGGAATATCTAAAAGCGGCCAGAAACTTGGCAAAGAGTGCCCTCGACCAACCTGTCGAACAGCAGATGAATATGATGTGGGAAACCGTGACATCGAAACTTCCCGATGAAAAAGAGAAACAGTCGAGTCAATCGCTTGTCGACGAACTGACTGAAAAATATCGCAAAAATCCAAAAATGGCGAATGAACTCTGCAATGGCATTGATATAGCCTCGTCAGAGCAAAAGGCTCAATTGGCAGCGTGGACGGTTTTTGGAACCGTTTTATACAATCTCGACATTACAAAGACGCGGGAATAAAAAGTGAATTCAAAACAGCAGCTCGATACACTTCAGTCTCGTCGCAAGTTCTTAACGAACAGCGGAATGGGTTTAGGCACCGCCGCACTTACCTCGTTGGTCCCTAACCTATCGATGGCAGGAACCGGCGGCCCGCACTTCGCTCCAAAGGCAAAACGAGTCATCTTTCTGTTTATGGCCGGCGCGCCGAGTCAAGTCGATTTGTTCGACTACAAACCGAACCTGACAAAGCTTTTCAAAAAGGAACTCCCTGAGTCCATTCGTGGCGGACAGCGGGTAACCGCGATGACCAAGGGAAAAGAGAAGCTGATCGCACCAACCAAATTCAAATTTGCTCAGCAAGGTGAAAGTGGTGTCTGGATGAGTGAACTGCTTCCCAATTTATCCAAGCATGCTGATAAACTGTGTCTTGTTCATTCGATGAACACCGATGCGATCAATCATGATCCTGGCAAAACATCGTTTTGCACCGGTTCGGAAATCCCAGGTAAACCGAGTATGGGCGCCTGGCTCAGCTATGGTCTGGGGTCCATCAATAAAGACCTACCCAATTACGTTGTGATGCCGTCTGCGTTCTGGAGCGGACGCGTGAACGTTCAAGCGCTTTACTCGCGACTCTGGGGAAGTGGTTTTCTGCCATCCAAACACCAAGGCACCAGTTTTCAAACAACGGGCGATCCGGTTTTGTTTTTATCGAATCCAAAAGGAATCGACAGTCGCGTGCGTCGCAGAATGCTCGATACGCTGGCCGACCTCAATCAGAAGCATTATTCTGAAATCGGCGATCCAGAAATCCAAACGACGATCGCTCAACAGGAAATGGCTTTCCGAATGCAAAGCTCGGTACCTGAACTGACGGATATCTCGAAAGAGTCCGCTGAAACACTGGCGATGTATGGTCCGGATGTGGAAAAGCCAGGATCTTATGCACGGAATTGTCTACTTGCGCGGCGGATGGCTGAACGTGACGTCCGTTTCATTCAGCTTTTCCATCGTGGCTGGGACCATCACACGCGACTTCCCGACAACATGAAAGGTCAATGCCGCGATGTGGATCAACCCACCGCAGCACTGCTTCAAGATCTGGAACAACGTGGCCTGTTGAAAGACACCCTAATCGTTTTTGGGGGCGAGTTTGGACGAACCGTTTATGGACAGGGACAACTCACACTCGACAACTACGGCAGAGATCATCATCCACGATGTTTCACAGCGTGGCTTGCTGGAGGAGGAATCAAGGGAGGAATCCACTACGGGAAGACCGATGATTTTTGTTACAACGTTGTTGAGGACCCAGTTCATGTTCGCGATTTGCACGCCACGATGTTGCATTTACTCGGAATGGATCACTCTAAACTAACGTTTCAATTTCAGGGACTCGATCAAAAACTGACCGGAGTTGAGCCATCCCGCGTTGTAAAAGAAATCATAGGTTAACCGCGATCGGTTTATTTGCAAAATTGGAACGCCAGTGCTGCAGACACCGCATTCCGATCTCCAAATAGACCGGGAATTCACCGATGCATTCTCGGCCGGCCAACGGATCAACTCCCTCTTCGTTGACCAGATCCGTCTCGGTTTTTCTGTTTGAGCCTAAAGCGAACGATCACTGAGATTTTGAATGGGTTGCTTCCCCTGCAATCCCAACCTCTCACGTCGATTCTGCCAACTTAAATTCACAATGCTTATTCACGGCTTGAGCATGTAGTTCGGAGGAATCGACTGGATTCGGCTCTGGAGATGAATTGAAATTCTTGTTAATCATTCTTGGGGTCATCAATCAGTTTCAGACCCTCTGCAATCGCTTTAACGGATCAACTTGATCTCGGCCCTACGACTTTACATATTGTCAATGTCTTGAATGTCGCGATCAAGAGCCGTTTTGAATTCGCTTGGTTCTCTGGACGATTTCAAAATCAAAGGACTGAACAGTTCGAGTTATTTTAATCAAGTCGGTTTTTCCGTCCGCCAAGCCTTTTTTTGGTCACGTTCTCAATTCAGCCGCCAATTGACTTTTTCGCGTTTAGTTTTGGTTTAGAATAAAGGAAACAAGCAATGGAACATTCAGGAAAAATGGCCGATGCCGATCTCTTTTTCATGCCCGTCATGTAGCAAAAAACTCTCTGTACCAGATACCGTGGCGGGAAAAGCTGCCAAATGCCCCTGCGGTGCGCAGATAACGATTCCTACACCTGCGAGCCAATCCGTTGCTCAACAACCTGTGGCAGCGGCCGCTCAAACCATGCCACAAGGCAACGCTGCAATGACAGGCAACCCTTCTGCTCCGCAAAATCCAGGCGTAAGTGCACCGGCGAGTTTCAATCCAGAATTTAAAATCCAATGCATGCAATGCGGCACCGCGTATCCGATGCAACCTCATTTGGTGGGACAAACGGTCGCGTGTCAATGTGGAGCCCCTTTACGATTTGAAGACCCACTTGGCACCGGAGGACTGATGAGCGCCAGTCCACTGGGGGTAACAACCGCGGACCCGCTCGGGCAGCCAACTGCCTATGCTTCGCAATCGGGCGGCGGAGTTGAACAGGTCAGTAGGCAAAAACAAGAGGAAGATGTTCTGAGGACTTACCTGAAAGACGAGTACGACGCGACACCTCCCGGTTCTTCTAAACCGAATGGTTCTTCTAAATCGAATGGTTCTTCGAAATCGAATGGTTCTTCGAACGCAAGTCTGTGGTGTTCGATTGTTGGAATCATCGCCATCGCGGCAACGGCGGTCAGTTTTGCGTTTGATGCAACAACAGCAATGATCATCGTAATTGTTGTGTATGTTGGACTAGGAATATTTGTGACTGCCGGTATTTGGCAAATGTTCGAGAAAGCTGGTTCCCCGGGAATCACAAGCATTATTCCAATCTACAGTTTAATTATACTGATAAGAATTGCCGGCAAACCCGATTGGTGGTTCTTCCTATTCCTCATTCCGATATTTAATATCGTAGCTGCGATTAGTTTGTGTTTGGAAATTGCCAAAAGATTTGGAAAAGGTAATGGATTCGGGATTGGGCTCTTTTTCCTCGGATTTATTTTCTTTCCCATCTTGGGATTTGGCACCGCCCGCTATACACAGATCAATTAATTATCGTCAGACGAAACAGGACGGCATCGCTACACACTTACGCCAGTTTCAGTAGACCAGTACTACTAGACCGGTGCCTTCGTAATCACTTTCCCGCGACGCTCGATTGCCTTTGATATTTTATCAAGCTGAACTGCCGTAAGCTCCCAGCCGAAACCGCCAGCAGATTCTTCAATTTGAAACGACCGCTTGGCACCACACAACGCGACGGTAATTCCCGGTTGCTGAATCGTCCAGTTGATCACAACCTGCGAAACGGTTTTGCCAACTTCCTCTGCGATTTTGCGAAGCTCGTCAACAAAGTCCTGATTCTTTTGCCACTCTTCGCCCTGAAACATTGGGTATTTCGCTCGTCCATCATTCGCCGCGAAAACATGATCGCGAGAAAGTTTTCCGGCCAACAAACCCTTCATCAACGGCCAATAGCACATCACCGAAATGTTCTTTTCCATGCAGTACGGCAAAATATCACTCTCGATATCCCGCTGCAGCATGTTGAATGGTGGCTGTACCGCTTGAATCGGACAGACGGACGAAAACTCATCCATTTGTTTAATCGAATAGTTAGACACACCAATCGCCAACGCTTTGCCCGAATCCAAAATTTGACGAAATGCGACCGCTGAATCAGCAACCGAAACATTCGGATCGGGCGCATGATGATAAAGCAATTCGACATGATCAGTATCCAACCGCTGAAGGCTCTCATCGACCTCTAAAAGAATTTTTTCCGGTCGCCCGTCTATGTGACGCACTTTGTCTTGATCCCAATGAATCCCCGCCTTCGTTGCAATCACAATCTCATTTCGATGCGAGCCAAGCGCGGACGCAATCAACTTTTCACTTTCGCCATTCGCGCCGTAACAATAGGCGGTATCAAAAAAGTTGATGCCTTGATCAAACGCAGAATGAAGAGTCGCCAAACTGTCACGATCATTGACATCGATGCTGGTCATCCCCGCAATTGGCCAACAGCCCATCGCTACCGGGGTGACCTCAATACCGGAGCTTCCGATCGTTCGATTCATTTTTGTCAGATTTCCCTACAAAGCCAAACGCACGTTTCGTAGCAGTTGATTGAATTTTGTCACCAAAAGAAAAGCCTACGCAACGATTTCCGCGCCGTGTGACTTCTTGCATTCTTCAATAATGGATGAGCAAGCTTTTTCAGCCTGCTCACCGGTCAGTGTTGTTGTCTGACTTCGCAACTTTACGGACAACAGCACACGTTTTTTTCCTTCGCCATCTTTCTCGGTATTGCGAAAAATCTCCACGAATTCAACCGATTCAAAAAATTCACCTGCCGATGATGCGACCGATCGGGATAGTTCTGACCATTGCAGTGACTCATCCACGACAAAATTGAAGTCTCGAGTGATCGTCGGCTGATCACTGATTTGTTTGTGCTGCGGAACAAGTTCAGCGACTTCGATCAATGCCTGGACATCAATCTCTGCAACTGAACAGGGCCGGCGAAGGTCGTATTCTTTCATTCCGGATTTCGATAACTCGCCAATGTAACCAATCGTCTTTCCAGCAAGCTTGACGATCGCGCTTCGTGACTTATCGAGCAATGATTCCTGACAAAAGTCATAGTCAATCTGCGTCTCGGGATTGACTTCATAAACAAGTGAATCCACGACGCCTTTTAACTCAAAGTAATCCCGACTGCTGACAAACGTGATTTTAACGGGTTCATCTAAAGCTCCCTTTGTCGTCGGCAAATAGACTTTTGCGATTTCAAACAATTCAGCTTCCACACCGCCACGATGCTCGTTAATACGTCGTGCTTCCAATAGACTGGGAACAATGCTTCGCCTCAAAAATTCGACACG
>CAJQQR010000109.1 GCA_905480545.1 uncultured Pirellulaceae bacterium | reverse complement strand
TCAACGCTCCGCGAATTGTCCTCATGCCCTTTTTTTAGATTGCCATGTTGGTCCCATCGATCATGTCCAACACCCGGGCAGGTTAACTCGATAAAGCGTACGCCTTTTTCAACCAAGCGTCGTGCCAACAGGCATTGCCGTCCAAAAATTTTCGTGCCATTCCACTTGTGATTAAAACCGTACATCTCTTTCGTTTGTTCGGTTTCTCCCGCAAGACTGGTCAACTCAGGCACAACGGCTTGCATGCGGTAGGCCAGTTCATAATTGGCGATCGCTGATTCGATTTGATCGACGCGACCGGTTTGCTCACTGACTTCTGAATCAAGCTTTTTTAGAAGGGCAAGTTTGTTTTTTTGCAGCTTGTCAGAGCGTTCTGTGCGCTGAATATTGGCAACCGGATTGTTCCCGGCATTGAAGATTGAACCTTGATAACTTGCTGGAAGAAATCCGCTGTTGAAGCAGTCGAGGCCACCCGGTGGAATAAGACCACCATTGAGCACAACAAAGCCTGGGAGATCGCGACATTCACTTCCTAATCCATAGCCGACCCAAGCCCCCATACTCGGACGACCCTGAAAACCGTTGCCGGTGTGCAAAAAGTAATTCGCGTTCGTGTGTTCTGAAAAGTTAGACGTCATCGAACGGATGACCGCCATATCGTCAACATGTTTCGCGACATTCGGGAACAACTCAGATACTGGGGTGCCTGACTCGCCGTAGTTTTTAAACTTCCACGGGCTGGCCAACGTCTTCCCGATGTTATTGAACTGAGTCGGTTCAATTTTCATGGAAAAAGGTTTCCCATTTTGCTTGTCAAGCATTGGTTTCGGGTCAAATGTATCAACTTGCGACGGTCCACCGTCCATGTACAGATAAATAACATGCTCGATTTTTGCACCGAAATGTGGCTTTTTAGGCGCAAGGGGATCTTTGAAAATCTGCCGCCCGGATTCATCATCTAATGGGTTGAGTGTTGGTGAAAGATTCCCGCTGTAACTCTTGTCATTCATCAATGCGGACAACGCAACCGCACCAAAACCGCATGCCGACTTTTGAAGCATTTCACGACGGGAAAATCCGGATGGTTGATATCGACCGCAGTGGTGATTTTTGTTTTTCATGATTTCTGTGGAACGCTAATGGGCGGGATGGCTTTCAGTGTAGTTACTTCAGGTAAATGAACTCTTTGACGTTGAAGACAACGTGGCAAAGATCTTTCCAAATCGGAACGTTAGCCGGAATGTCTTCCGGTTTGACGCCCAGTTCCTTCGCTTGAAGCTCGATAAAGGTTGTGGCATTTTTTAGCTCAACGTCACTCGGCGGGCGGCTAAATGCCTGCTCATACATTTGGGAGATGCGGGTCGGAATATCGGTCTTTTCACTTACCAGTTTCTTCGCCCAAACTTCGGCTTGTCCAACAACAAACGGATCGTTCATCATGATGAGTGCTTGTGCCGGAACATTGGATAGGTTTCTTCGACCGATGCTATTGAACGGAATTGGCATATCAAAAGCCACCAGCATCGGCGGTAGAAAATTTCGTCGAATTTCTGTGTAAATACTGCGTCGACCGTCGCCATCAACCGGTCCGCTGCGACCTGGTCGCCCACGGCCTTGCATAAATGCTGTCAGATGAAGTGCAACGCTCGGCCCATAAACTTTTGGATCCAACCGTCCGGAAATTGCCAAGATCGAATCGCGAATGGCTTCGCCTTGCAAGCGTCGTATGGAACTTCGATGCAGCAGAATGTTCTCGGGGTCAACTTCTTTCGCTTGCGGATTGATTTGACTCGACATCCGATACGTCCGCGAGAGTACCATCCGCTTTAACATCCGTTTCACCGACCAGCCATCAGAGACAAATTCGTTGGCAAGGTAATCGAGTAACTCAGGATGAGAGGGTTTTTGGCCAAGTACACCGAAATTGTCTGGCGAAGCGACGATACCTCGCCCAAAGATATGATGCCATAGTCGGTTGACGACGACCCGACCGGTCAATGGGTTGCTACCGTTTGCAATTTGTTCAGCCATGCGAAGCCGTCCGCTTCCGGCTTCTTCTTCGATTTTATCTTCACCGACGAGAGCAACGAGC
The DNA here is from genome assembly GCA_905480545.1 of uncultured Pirellulaceae bacterium. Classification (GTDB taxonomy): domain Bacteria; phylum Planctomycetota; class Planctomycetia; order Pirellulales; family Pirellulaceae; genus JABAAE01. Next base: position 1,779 of record CAJQQR010000109.1, on the reverse strand, counting down.
AGTTGCCGATTGGCGACGGGACCTAGTGTCTTGTGATTGCCCCGGATGAAAACTCTTTCGTTTTCGGGACTTCCTTCGCTCATTGCTGGAGCAAGGATCGGGTTAGGGATCTCGCGTTCGATCGCTTTGATCATTTCAGATGTTTTTGCGAGCGAAGACTGAAATGCATCTGTGCCGGTAACCATCGGTAGCGCGAGGAATTCGTCGGAACCGATCGCTGCGGCATACTTTTTTGTAAAGTCATCGATGTTCGCGGCATCCTTCAAGACCGGTAAAAGTCTGGCGACGATTGGCGAGACGTGATCTGGCCGACCACTATCGGAAAAGATCACTTTGTCGACGACGGCATACCCGCCTCCTTGATCGATGATTTCGATGTGCGCTCGATGTCCCTTGTATCGACGGATGTCGCCTGCCTGACGGACCCATTGGAATTGATCCTTGGTGTTTACATTGATCGCTGCGCCGCTGAACAGAAGGCCGTTGTAAACATCCATCACAAAGCCGTCGATGATCAAACGGATTTTGACGTTGTTTCCTTTGATTCGATACCAAATTTCGTTCGACTGTAATTCAAATGTTGGCGAGCGTAAAACTCCATGCAGTTTTTTCGAATACTGGGAACTGTCCGCCATACCAGCCGGATAGACAGCATTCGATTCCGAATCCCAGTGCCCCTTTTGCGTTGGCTGGTTTCCGAAAGCTTCGCCGGTCACAAACCAATCACCAAAATGCGGTTCAGAAAAATCAGTGAAAAGATGCGGCAGTTGTGGTTTTCCATCGACTGTTTTGTGACTGGCAATTTCCGTTTGGCGATCCAGCGATTCCTGCAGACGCTTGATCACGCCGAGGTCAAATCCTTCCCCATTTTTGGTGACCTGCTGCCATAGCCACAACGGATGGTCCGCGTCCGTTTTGGCGACCTGCAAGGCCGCCATCCATTTTTGTAACTGCTTTGGATCAAGGTTCTTTGTTGTAGCTGGAGTTTGGGCCGCTAAATTCGGCTTCGCAAGTTCTTTTACGGGGATCAGCTCAATGAAATCGATCCCGATCATGTATCGCTTTGGATTTGACTTTGGATTGGTACCGTTGATTTTGAAGGCCAGTTCGGACTTGCCTTTCTTTAACTCAATCCGTCCGATTTCGATCGAATCTTGTTTTAGAACGCCACCGTGAAACCCATCGATTGGTTTTCCTACCTTGTTGCCGTTTATTTCCACTTGGAAAATGCCGTAGTCGGGCGCCTTCGTGTAGGACGCCTTCAGGATGTATTCATTGGTTTCAGGAACATTCAATTCCAGTTTTAATTCGCCATCGGTTTTGTCTGCCAGCCAGAAAAGTTGCTTCGCACCGCTCCAACGATTTCCGAATGCAGACATCTCTTGAACTCGAGTCTCGCCAGCATTATTGGCTATTACCTTCAGATCTTCGCCTTCGATCATGGCATTGGACTTGGCAGGAAGAGCTTGGGCTGCATTGCTTGCCGCCATCAGATAATTTGCGATTTTATCAGCCCCAAATTCCAACTTCATGGCCTCACGAATTTCCGCAGTTGCGGCCCGACGCAATTGTTGGATTTTGTCCTTAGCTTCTGCAATTTTTCCGTTTGGATCGAGCATCGCCAATTGCCTTCGCGAGCTTTGTAAAAACCCAGCTAGTGCATAGTAATCTTTTGCGGAAATGGCATCGAACTTGTGATCGTGACACCGAGCGCATGCGACCGTTAATCCAAGAAAAGTCTTTGACATCACATCGATTCGGTTGTCGATATGATTTGCT
>CAJQQR010000108.1 GCA_905480545.1 uncultured Pirellulaceae bacterium | reverse complement strand
AAGATAGCAAATGCTTCCGAAGATTGCACCGAGAACGTCGGCGGCATAGTCTTCTAGGCTCGCGTTTCTCGAAGGAATGAAGTATTGGATTCCTTCATCTGCCAATCCATAGAGTGCGCAGATGAAGGTCGCGACCAATGCGGCTTTGAAACGCGAAGACCTGGTTCCCAGCCAAAACGCCATCAGGCATGAGAGCCCTGCGTATAAACCGAAATGTGCGACTTTGTCGAAATTTCGAAATGCCGGTTCCCCTTGGTTGTCGATTGGAATGTGGGTTAACACAAATCCAACGCCCCAATAAAGCAACAGAATGAACAGGCTTCGGCTGATTTTAAACAATGGAGTGATTGCAAATTCAAGAATGTGGCAGAAAGAACAATGTTTGATTCTAGGTCGAAAATGTTCGCACGCTAAAGTTTCTGCGTTTAGACCGTTGGATTCTCGCCATGAATCTTCACAAGCGGTTATTAGGGGTTGATAAAGCCCCTTAAGGGCATTTTGTGGGTTCTCGGTTTTTGGGGTTGAATAATTTGTGGCGTTTTTACGCCGTTTTTATAATCCGTTTTTGATTTGCCACGAAATGGTCGATACACACGGAGGCAAAGCGGGGGCGAGTTTTTGACTTAATAAAACGGGCTGTTTCAAACATCCTTTTTTTTACCACTTTTCAGATTCTCGATATTTACTATGATATTTGATTGATTCGGAGTTTTTGCAGAAACAATCTAGCTGCAAAAATGCTTAGGGAGTGTCCGCTCGGATAAATTTACGCTCGATTTTCAGGCGATCGGCCTGAGTGCATCGCAAGACGGCGTGTTTTAGATTGCGTATTTTGAACCAACGTTTGAATTACGACACATTTTGATTTACCACAGTGGTGACGCGTTTTAGTATTCGCTCCTTTCATCACAAACACTTTTTCCACCTGATTTTCCGCCGCAACCTCGTTTGCAATGGTTCAACATGACAATTGATAAAAGTTTAAAAGTAAAAGCTGGTTCTGTAAAAAACAGAAACGTACTCACGCGGGCGGAACGCTACCAGAAGCTGTTGAAGGAGGGCAAATGGTCCGAGGAAAGTACCGTAATTGGCATGCCCAAGGTACGTGTTGATAAAATTGCATTGAAGAAGAAAAAGAAAGTGAAGACGGACGAGGAAAAGAAATAGGCTCTGTTTCTATTGGGTCCTCATTTCTGTTGGGTCCTCATTTCTGTTGTGTCATCGAATCGATGATCCGAGAATTGCTTGGTTCGACAATCGCGAATTGATAAACGCGAGCAGGTCGTGTCGGTTCCGCGCACTCGAACATCTGAAATCAAAAAAAGCCTTGGCAATTGCCAAGGCTTTTTTATTTGCAAAAATTGGTTCAAATCTAAAGTCAATCGATAACCAATACGAAATCGCAAGTGCTGGGTGAAAACTGGTGCAAGCTCGAACAATTAGCTCCGAATCGAAAAGAAGTGCATTCGGCTATTGTGCATCCGAAAGGCAAAATGAAAGCGGCATATATAAACGAGACCGGCACACCGGACGTTATTCACTATGGTGAACTGGAAAAACCAGCGGTTAAAGCGGATGAGGTACTGATCAAGGTTGGCAGTGTCGCCGTCAATCCGGTTGATACGTACATTCGAAATGGTGCGAACTATTGGGATTTGCCCTATCCGTTTGTGATTGGATGTGATTTTGCTGGAACGATTGTTGAGACAGGTGAGACTGTTTCGCAGTTGCAAGTTGGCCAACGCGTTTGGGGAACCAATCAAGGTTTGATGGGGCGCCAGGGCACGTTCGCCGAGTACATATCTGTCAATGAAGAGTGGATTTATCCGACACCTGACGACGTCAACGATGCTGCCGTTGCCGCATGTGCATTGGTTGGTGTTACCGCACACCTTGGTTTGTTTCGTGATGCAAAATTGCAGGCTGGCGAAACCGTTTTTGTAAACGGTGGATCGGGTGGAGTTGGATCGATGGTTGTGCAAATGGCCAAGGCGGCCGGTGCGACCGTGATTGCAACGGCAGGATCGGACGAAAAATGCAAGCTATTGAATGACGAGCTGGGCGTTGACTTGGCGATCAATTACAAAACAGAAAATGTCACTGAGAAGGTGTTGGCGTTCAGTGAGAAGGGCGTCAATGTCTACTGGGAGACCGTCCGTGAGCCGGACTTTGACGCGATCGTTGCGGTTTTGGCGGAGCGAGGTCGACTGATTTTAATGGCGGGACGCGATGCACGCCCCGAGTTTCCGGTCGGTCCGTTTTATGTCAAGGGCTGCTCATTGCACGGATTTGTTATGTTTAAAGCCGAGCCTGAGGAGTTGCGAGCCTGCTCGAAGGACATCAATTCATGGTTAGCAAATGGTAAGCTTAAACCGCGAATCTCTACGACGCTACCACTTTCTGACGCTGCCGAAGCTCACCGGCTTCAGGAACAAAACACCTTGGAAAAGTCAGGTACGATCGCAGGAAAGATTGTGTTGACGGTTTAGGTGATGTTTTTAGCGAGAGTTACTTCAACTGAACTTTGATGTCGACTTCAGAATTGGGTCGCAGCAGCCAGTAGTTACCGCGACGTTTATTCTGGATTTCGACTTCGAAGAAGAGCTTGTTGGAAACCGAATTTTCCAGCTTCACCAGGCGAACAATTCCCGTAAACGTTGCGATAGATTTGTCTGGCAGGGTTTGAGTTACGGTGACCGATTTTCCATCCAGATCACTGTGAAAAAAATCGTTTGAGTTCGCGCGTCCGTCAATTCGCAGTCGATCCATTTGGATAATACGCATGACTTTATCACCTCGGTTTACCCATTCACCTTCTTCGACAAAGATTTCTGCCACTTGCCCGTCGCATCCGGCCTTGATCAAGTGGCGATCGATCAAATCATCAGCCGCCTTCATGTTGACCTGCTCCAGTTTTAGTTTCTCCAAGGCCTGTTTTTTCTGGAACTGAGCTTCGTCAAGCTGCAAAGCCGATTGTTTCGCTTTGAGTTCGTCGTCCTTGAACTCTCGCAGGCCAATTGACCCTCGTTTTTGTAGCTCTTTACTTGCTTGAAAAAGTTGATCTGCGGTCACTTTGCTTTCATAGGCAAATTTGATTCGGTTCTCGTTTTCGGCATCGACTTTGGCGATTGCGACATTGGACACGGCGACTTCTTTTTGGAGTCTTGCTGCTTCATCTCGCAAGGTTCCCAGGTCTTGATCGACTTGCACGACATCGTTTTCTTTGACGAATATTTTTTTGATTTGTCCTGCTTCCAAAGCGGGAACCTCCACATCTTTGATCAGTTGGACTCGGCACCGATAATTCACCAAGTAGGATTTATCGCTTGCCACTTCGATTCCAAGATCCGAATTGGATTCCGATAGTTGCTCGGGACCTCCAATGATTGGTTTGAAAGATTCCTGGCCGGTCGTGCCCTGCTGCACGGTTGGATTGGAGAGTGATTGTTGCGGAATCGGTTGAAAGTCTTGAGTTGGTTGGTTTGTTGGACGCGAGTCGTTCGCGTTATTCAAAGTCTGATGGGGCGCAGTTTGCGATCTGCGAGTCGTGGTAGCTTCGGCGTTGCTGGGGAGATTCCCCGAAAAGATCAGATACAGTGCAACGAACGCGAATACCGAGAAAGCAATTCGAATGGTCCACATCATCTAACTCCAAGTGAATTCATAAAAGCGAGCAAAACTCCAAAACCGCGACGGTTTCTGACAGCTCAAATCAAAATAGCTTCTTCGATTTGCAATCCAAATCCCTATCGGACTAATCGCTAAAACCAAAAGAACACGTTCCGCTGAAGTGTTTCGTAAACTTCACGAAAAAGAACATACCCCAAAGGGCGCTCTCCGCAATAAATTCTTGCCGAGACGGTTGCACCGTAAAGTCGAAGGGATTCAGGGACGTCTTCCTTGTCAATCTTTACCTTCACAAGGATGACATTTCCTTTTTCACTGCGAACATCCGCTTTTTGATCGATTGATCGGACTTCTCCGGTGAATTTCTCATTCGGCAAAGAAGACAATACGAAAGTGACTTTTTGTCCCTTTAATTCCGCACGGGCATTCGCAAGGTGTCCAAATTTTTTCTCAAGCATTTCAAGTTCGATCTCCCATTCGCCTTCTTCGTCAACGATGGTCATCAAGTGTTCGCCGCGAGAGACCTGGCGATCCTGAAGCTTGTTTTCGATCTGCCAGTCGACGATTCGACCGCTTCCATTTGACGCGACATTGAGGCCTTCAATTTTTGTTTTCAGAAGCGTTCTTTCAGCCAGCAGCCCGTTGTATCTTGCTGCCGCAGCCTGGATTTCTTGGGCAAGTTTGGCGTTTTCGGCATCGGTTAAATCCGAGTTGTTTTTTCGTTCGTTGATCTTGCCCTGATAACTTGTTCGTTCCAGGGTAAGATCCGATTCGACCTTGGTCAGCTCCGCTTGAAGATCGATGCTGCGAATCCGTGCGAAGGCCTGATTAGCATCGACAAAATACTCGCCATCTGCGTTTGGGGTTAATCCTAAATCGACCTGGCCGTCGTACGGAGAGTAAATCTCAAAACGTGTCACGGGAATTAGCTTGCCATCAGCAGATAATTCGAAATTCCATGGTAGAAAGCAAAGAAGCGATGTGACAATCGCCAGGATAGACAGCACAATCGCCCACCGTGGCAATGCGGATTGTGAGAACACCTTGGTCCGTCCGATTGTCTGCCACAGAGGCATGAGAAAGATGCTGTTGTGCTTAATTGAGTTTGTGAGCGAGTCACAAGCGTGGGCTGAAACGACTTCAACTCGTTTTTTGAAAGAGTTGTCAATTCGGGTATCGCCAAGACGTTCGAAAATCAACGCTCCCAAGATGTCTTTCTTGGTATTGTTTTTGTCTGGTTCTGGATCTTCAACGATGTCATTCTTTTGGGTTTCGCGTAGGGGAATAACGCAAACAACTTTGGAATGTGAGCGATCGACGTAGTCGTGCAGCTTTTTTTCAATTTGGGGCGGTAGGCTTTCAGTGTCGCCGTTGTACCAAAGCTCCTTTTCACCTTTGACAACCGATGTGGCAAGCGCACCGAGTTTTTTGATTTCGTCGGCTCTGCGGTCAATCGAATCAAGCCCGCTGACGACTTCAATCGTATATTTGCGGCCCTCCTTCTTGGCGTAGCTAACTCGATCACAATCAACCAGACGACGCCCTTCATTCACGATTGTGTAGGCGGTCTGCTTTGGATCGAGGCCATGATGGGAAGCTCGAATAAACTGCTCAAGTTTTTCCCATAGCTCCTGCTGCTCTTGGTAGGTGCGGATCTTTCTGTTTTTCAAAAAGTCGCTGGCAATTTCGCACATCTGAACGAGAAACCGCAGGTAGCCGCGTTGGGTTGTTGGGCCGCTTCCGGGCCTTTGAAAGACTTCGACCAACCCGACGACCTTTTGGTCAACGACCAATCTTTCAATCACTAACAATGATGATGTTGGATTTCCGGCGTCATCCGATCCTCCCGCTCCGGAATTCGGCTGCACCAAAACGGGTTCATTGGAGTTGGTGATCTTGCGGAGCAAGAGATCGTGTGACAGCTGGGCTTTTTCATCGCCGGCCAATTCGGTTTGCGACAAGTTAATTTGAAACTGAAGCTCAAGCCGACCGTTATCGTTGACTCGCCAAATCGCTCCGCCCATCGAGGCGAGAGCACTCGTGACACGGGATAGAAATCCGTCGTAAAACTCTTCTACGGAACAGTCCGATTGGGCGAGTTGCTGGATCTCGTTGACCAAAGTCCTGATTTGGATCTTGGTTTGCTGGATAAGCTGTTCGTCTGCGTTGGCAGATTGACTGTTGCCAGCTTGCGGGGCTTGTTGCGGCGTCGGCCGGACGTCCGCTGGCTGTTGCGAGGTTGGAGGATTCCCTGCATCCGCTGAAATCTGAGGTGGCAACGACGAGGTTCCGACAAACTGACGCTCGACTGAAGGCGTCGGGCCAGGATCCGGGTTTTTTGTGGGGTCAGTTTCAGAAGTCATTTTTGCGGATACGCGAAAGAAAACGCTAGCAGTTTCCAGAGATTTCGTTGTAAAACCCGTATTCTAGCGGATATCTCAATAATGATAGGAAATTCGGGACTCTAAAGTTTATCGTCATCCCATTACTGTCGATTACACGAAACGATTAATTTTCCCGTCAAACTCCGAAAAACTAGATTTCTACGCGAGATAATGGTAGGCTTTAAGTGTTATTTTCTTATCAAATTTGACCGTCACGTTATCCGGAACTTGAAGTGAAGAGTCAAAAAAATGCTGGCGTTCGCTGGAAACAAAATCTAATCGGTTCAGGATTCGAGTTCCTTGAGGATCGAATCGTACTCTCATCGATGTCCGTCTTGGATACCGATGCGTTGATGCTATCTGATGCTGCGAAGGCTTCTTCACCGATTGGTTCGGTTGCGGAGGAAAACACCGCAGTGGCTGGAATGCCCTCGCCGGATTTGACAGCGCAGGCGATAACGGAGAACAAGACCGTTGATAAGAGTGACAACACGTATCGCACAGCAAAGGATCTTGGCAGACTAGCTGGCATAAAGAAGATTCAAGACTACGTCGGTCGCGGTGATCGAAAAGATATCTTCGAGTTTCGTTTGACTCAGCCCACCAGCGTCCGAGTCAAGCTTCATAATCTTGAGGCTGACGCAGAGTTGCGGTTGCTTGATGGTAACAAGGACTTGATCAAGTGGTCACTGCAGGCCGGAGCAAAGGATGAGTTCATACGTGCGGATTTAGAACCTGGAACGTATTTCATTCGTGTCGATGCATTCGATGGCCAGCAATCGGGTGACTACGACCTCCGAATCGTACCGGTTGATTTGCGACCGGACGCCGGCGGCAATGATTTGGACAACCCGACTGACCTTGGTGAACTTGATGAAGACAATGATATTCGAATTGCCGGATGGGTTGGTAATGGTGACAAATTTGACTACTACCAATTTTATGTTGATCAATTCGTCAACATGCGTGCAATTCTCAGTCA
>CAJQQR010000107.1 GCA_905480545.1 uncultured Pirellulaceae bacterium | reverse complement strand
TCCGTTGGGCGAATAAATCGGGTGAATGTAGCCACTTCGACGGTAAACCCTTTCGATACCCATTGGCGGGTCAATGATCTGGTGATTGTATGAAAACACAGGTTTGCCACCGATTTGGAACTTTAGAGACTTGCCATCGTCGTCGATTTTCGCGTGGACAGCATCATCGCAATACGCGGAGGTCGAAAAAGTGAATAGGGTTATGAAAATGAGGAAGTGATTCATGACGAGATTATTTTATGTTGGGGGAGAAGCACCGAATTATGGAATGGCTCTGCCGAATTGACTTTTTAAAAACTCTATTCTCTCAAAGTTGAATTCTTGCAAAAATGCAGGTCTACCGAATCTATTCTTGCTAGCAGCGACATGGACGTCGCAAAAATGAGAGCATTCAAAAAGCAAACTGTTGACCTGGTCGTTTATTTTATCGTGCGTCTGATCATTTGTGTGGTTCAGGCAATGCCGGTAAAGGCATGTGACCAATTGGCTTGGTTCCTGGCGTTTGTCGCTGCAGATGTTTTCAAGATCCGCGCGAAACTGATCGACGATAACCTTGAAAAAGTTTTTCCTTTAACCACTGGGCTGAGTCGCAAGCAGACTTCACGAGCGATGTGGCGTCACCTTTGCATGATGGTGTTTGAAATCGCCCATGCGCCGCGAAAAATTCATGAAACCAATTGGCGTGATTTTGTTTCCATAAAAAGCAAGCGTGAAGTTGTTAAGTACTTGCTGATGGAACGGCCCAAAGCACTGGTTTCCGGGCATTTCGGAAACTTTGAGATCGGCGGATTCGTGACGGGATTGATAGGATTTCCTGGCTATACCGTCGCACGAAAAATGGATAATCCGTACCTTGACCGCTGGGTAAAGTCTTTTCGCGAAGAGCATGGGCAGTATATTTTGGATACGGTGGGCAGTTCCGCCGCCATCCAGGAGCAACTGGAACGCAACCAATGTTTGGTCTTGCTTGGTGATCAGCACACCGAGTTGGGCGCGGTTTGGGTGGATTTTTTGGGGCGTCAGGCTGCATGTCATAAATCATTGGCCGTGTTTACGCTCAGTTGTGACTCACCCATGTTGGTTGTCTATACGAAGAGGGTTTCAAAATTCGACAACTCTCGAAGTTCTGAGCCAATGAAATTTGAGATTGGATGCCAGGGAATTGCCGATCCAGATCAACTCCCCGATGAAATCAACGGCGTTCGTGATCTGACGATTTGGTACAACCAAATATTGGGTGAGATCATCTTGAAGAACCCCGAACAATATTGGTGGGTTCATAATCGTTGGAAACCAAAACCTGATCGAAAGAAGAAGGCGGCAATCATGTCTAAACGAAAAGCTGCCTGAGACGGGGGCCTAAATGCTTGCATCCTCATCGTTTTCGGGACCAGACGGTTCATGGTCTCCTTGGATTGTTCAGGATTTGAGTAAAGGCTTTTGATTTCCTAGCCAGGGATCACGTCGTATTCAAATGTTGTTGGATTTCGATTTTGACCAACTCGCCGAGGCGGTTTGCTTCTTGTTTTGAGATGACACGGTTGTTGTAGGTTAAGGAAATCATCAACTTATCCGCGTAGCGATAAATAGCGAATGCGGCGTGAGTGTTCGGGCGAAGTGGTGCAATAAGATCGAATCCTTCCAGTCGCATATCGCCAACGATTACTTTTCCGCATTGGTCCTTGGGTAACACCGTTCGTTTAAACGGTTCACCCAAATTGGTTACCAATACGGTTGATCCGACGCGGTCCTTCCGAGCAATGCGTTGTAACCCTCCCGGCAGCCATCGATACAATCCAAGCATGTGAAGAAACGTGAAACCAAGATCGTTGTTTTGAATCACATTCATTTGGAACCGAATGGAATCCAGCAGTTCTTTTCCTGCCACGCATTTTGCTTGTTTTCGATCCAGACTGACAAGACTCGCTTTATTCGCTGCTGGAAGGTATCTGTCGCGAATCGTTCGCAAATTCATGGGGACCATAATTCGGAGCAGATCATCGTCCGATCCGTATTCCAATTCACGCCGCCAATTGGCGACGCCGACGAAAATGTTGTGCAGAACAAGGTCGTTAGCGGTGACGCTTTCTTTATTGGCAAGAGTTTGCAGTTCGTCGATTGAGCCCACTTCGATTGTTTCCAGGCCGGGGTAAGTCTCGCGTAATGACTTCGGTTGTACCTTGTCATCAACGGTGGCCTCACTCACGATTTCTGATTCAGATACCGGTTTTAGTGACACAGGGCGATTGCGAAGGAATTCCCAAACGCCTAGAAGACCGATCATTTGCTTGGGAATTTTTTTGAGGAATTTCCAGGAGAGAAAGCCATGGTTGCCTCGTGAATCCAAAAGGTCGCTATCGACGCGCCGGACCTTAGCAAGTTTCGGCGTGGAATCTGAATTGTGGTTAAGGCTGGTCTCATTTGCGTATGCGGTCATCCAGTCGGAGACGACTTGTAGACCACCAAGCCCGTCCGCAGTCGCGTGATGCATTAAAAAATTAAGAGTCGCATTCCGGCCGTCGCTAGCCCAATGCAATTGACCGCCAATTTCTTTACTCAAGTCGATTTTCTTGACATAGGGCTGCGTTAAGAATCGCTCCTCAAGGCGAACGATAATGGGCGAATCCGAAACTTCTGACCACCGCAGTCGTGATCCCTTGACGGCAAGCCTTGTGCGGAGCAGGGGATGCATCGTCAGGGCTTTTTCTGACGACACCTTTAAAGCCGGCTCGTCAACGCGACCGGATAACCTGATTCGGCAACCAATTGTGTTGGGGTGATTCGTATAATCATCCCAATAGAGATATTGTTCGAAATTCAGCAGTGGAGCTGGCAGTTGCATCGCGTTAACCTGCCATCTGAAATTTTGAATCAGGCGACGTTAGCACGTCACAAAAACAAGCACGACAGCTGTTTGTCGCCGTTCGACATTCTAGGTAGAAGTACAGTGCTGAAAACGAAAGACATTCTTTGTGATTGTCAAGCTTGCTCTCGGCGTGAATATCATCATGTCTGCGACGTCTATCACGGCAGGCGGTATTGCGTGGCCGACTATTGTCGAAAATTCTCTGCGATGACAACGGATTTGGCTCCGGCCTGCAATAACTTTTCGTAAGCCACAACCGCATCGGACGTGCTTTCTTTGACTTTGGAATCGGAAACAACAACGATTGCATCCCAAAACGAAGCACCACATGGCAGAGACATCATTTGGGAATAGCTTCCTGCATCATAAACCAAAAATTCATGGTGTTTTTCCAGAACTTCCGAAAGTGGTTGGAGCTGACTGGCGATTTCATCTCGAAATTCAACCAAGTGCTCGATCTTTTTCAAGGGCATCAATGTCAGCTGATTGGCAGTAGAACGAATCAGCAGCTCATTAATGGATGTTCCATCAAGTATTTTTTGCCAACCACTTTCGATTTTGATGTTGGCCGCCGATTCCAAGGCTGGGTTCTCGAAATCCAGGTCGATCAGAATCGTTCGGGCAGAGGTCTCGGATAAAATGGTTGACAGGCATGATGCCAACGTCGTTGCACCTTGTCCGGCCTGCGTATTCACCACGGCGATTTTCGCGGACGCTTGTTTGTCGTCCAGCTTTAATGAGTGAACAAGTTTCGAAAATGCTTTCCTGTAATCGCGAATGAGTTTGGTCGTAATTTCAGACCAGCGAAAATCTTTGACTTCCCAGGCCGGATTGATCACCGCTGTAAAATCAAGCTGACAGGCGTTTGGCTGAGCTGGCGACGAATGATTCAACGAGGCGGATTCCATCGCTTCGGGGGGGGCGATCTGATTAGAGGCGGACTGATGATTTGCTGAAGAGTGCGTTAAAGCCTTGTCGGAACCTGTTGTGGTCTTGCTCGAAACCGAAACGCGATTTTTGCTTTTCGTCAAAAAATTAGGCTTCGACAGGTTTCTTTCCGGCGGATGTATTTCGAATGAATGGTAGACATCGTTGAACTCGACTGGTTTTTGTAAATCGCTTTGTAACTCGGAATCGTCGAAAGACAAACCTGGAAGGTCTACGAATGGCGATACGACAATCGGCAAATTTGATTCGATGTCCTTGAGCGATTGAAAACGCTCACGGTTGCGATAGATTTTCGAAACGTCAATGCTGGCGTCCACCAACTTCGATTTGACCGAGGCAAAAACATTTTGACGAAGCACGTCTTGGTTTGGTGTGAGAGTTTCTTCACCTTGATCGAGTCGGTAGACCTTCTCGCCGACAGTTGGATTTTGGCTGACCGTGTAAGGCTCAACATTTGCGGCAATTGACGGTTCTATGATTCGCGATTCAATATTGTCCGGCGATAACAAACCGTTGAGTTCCGAAAAATCGGTTTCGGACGAAACAACGACGCTTGTGAACGCAAAGGAGCCGTTAATGAAAGACTCGGTTCGGTTGGGAAGCGACATTTTTGTTTTCTTTCGATTCGGAAGGCTGATTCTGTTGTGTTCTATTTTGTTGAGATGTCAGTAACGCGTCGCGGAATTTGTTACCAATTATCGGGTCTCGGAAAATCTGGTGTTTCGATGTGGGGTGATCTCGATTGGGAAGCTCAATTGGAATCTGGTTATCTGTTGGATTTACTTGCGTCACGGGCAAGCTCGAATATGGTGAAATCGACAATCCGCTATCAGCGTTTTTAATATTGTCTTCGTTTGATATTGATGATTGATTGCTTCGCGGACCCAAATAGACTTTGCCGATGTAAGCTATCTCAGCTAACGCCAAACCAAGTAGGCCGTAAAACGTGGCCAAAATCCAAATCGACTTTGTATTTTTCTGCTCGGAAGCCGGCGCCTCCGCGACGATTTTCGTTCGTTTGGGTTTGTCGCGTTTTACACCGACGGTAATGTCGGGTAGTCGAACGAGAACACGTTTCTCCCAATCTTGATTGTCCAAGGCGTCGTTTGCCGATTAGATGCTGATTTTTTAAAAGTCACGCGTTCACATCGTTTATTATTCGGCATAATCATTCTTTAAATTGACCCGGCAATCGTCATAATTCATCTCGCTGTAACTGAAAGCACTTGCCAGTAATGCATTGATAGCACGCAGTAGATTGTTTCAAATCTTGTTGTTTAGTTGGTTTTCAGATGGAATTATCCTGGTGATGCCAATACGATTGGTGCTTGAATCGGACGCGATTTTGTCAAAAAAAATCAGATGAATAAAAATCCTTTGAATGACTCTCACCAGGAACCATGGATAGCATGGGTTGATGACGCCGATGCGGATGGCGAAGTTGGCGATATCTATAACAAATGGAAAGCGGCCAATCCAGCACGCGAATTTTTTCCTGAAATCTTAAAATGCTTTTCGGGTAACGCTAGTGTTCTACGGGGCGTCCTGGATTTCACATATCCGCTGCAATTTAATGATGGGCAATTGACTCGAAAGCAGAAGGAGTTGATCGCGACGTATGTTTCTGCGTTAAACAAGTGCAAATACTGAACAGGCTCTCATGCGTACTTCTTGCAGTTGCAAGGTGAGGAAAGTGGGATTGTTCGCGCTGCAATGGAGAAAGATTTGGATTCCGTGAAGTTGGACGATTCGATTCTCGTTCTTTTGAAATTTGTGAGGCTTCTTACGCTAGAGTCGCATAAGAATTCCCCAGACGAGATTCAAAAACTTCGCGACGCCGGTTGGGTTGACGCTCAAATCGCAGAAGCGGTCTTGGTTGTCGGAATGTTTTCGATGTTTAACCGAGTCGCTGATGCCTTCGGGCTTCCGGACCCTGGCTATTTCGAAAAAGAAAAAACGGGAAATGCGATCGTGCCGGCGACCCGGTCAAGCGAATAAGAAAGCGTCGGGGATTTTTTCAAACTCGCAAACCCTCTATTGAAACGGTAGTTGTTCCCGAATCGCGGTATGAAATTTTTCGGCTGAAGTTAAATTGGCAACGTCGTTAATCCGGCTTTGTTTCTTCAATTCTTCAAATGGCATTCGGTTATCGATTTGGCCTCTTTCGTACAACAATCTATCGAGAGCACCATTTAGAAAGAACCTCACATCCAATTCGACTTTTTCACGACGACTTTTTAAAATGGCAGTCGTGCAGTTGTTCGTCACGGCGTTGTACCATTGTGGCGAATCATGGAGGCGGTTTGTGGACTCCGCAAATTCATGAAACAACTTGCGAACTGATTCAGCGTCAATCTTCAAACGGTAGAGGTAACAGTCTTGATTTTCAGTGAATTTCGTTCGAAGTAGGATGGCGTCGCGTTCATCACTTACGACATACATCAGTTCGTATTGTCGATATAAGCCCCCGAAAATGCTGTAATTTTGACCTTTTCGGTACCGAGCTTCAACGGAGAAACAAAGGTGTTGTTCCTCGCCAAAGTTGAAAATTACCATTGGATGACTCATCCACGTTGAGCCCCAAAACAGGATTAACAAATCTGCTTTTTTTAAATCGGATATTCGGTATTTTCTCGTTTCGTAATTAACGTCGTAATCGGTTAGTGAACGATATTCGGTATTCCGAACGTTTTGAACGACGACGTTATCGTCAGAAACCTGAACACGGCAGGGTTTTGAAAAATTGGGTTCCCAATTCCGATCGTTGCTCGGTCGTTGTGAAAGCCACCACGCCAGAAAAAGAAGGAATGCGACGGTGATTGCCAAAACCGAAAGGTAAACCGGTTTCAGTAAAGTCACCGACGTTATCACCGACGTGACCCATAGCGTTATGCCCAACCAGCCCCATTTTGACCCTTGGGCGACATCGTAGAAAAGTGCACCACACAGCCAAATTGAAATGACGAGGAGGTAGATTGAGAGGGTTACCGAAATCAATACCGACACGTTTATTCTCAACTCATTGGGAAAAGACTTTCCCATTAGCCCAAAAACAAATTCTTTATCTAAACTTTGGCCAATGGGTTTAACCTTCAACTTTGTCCAGCGAAAACCCACGAGCCCTGACACGCCAAACGAAAAAGATTACGCCCACAACCGTTAGCACAGCACAAACAATAAACATTTTATCGGGGTGCTGAGAACCATCCGAAGAGTTAAAGCTCGGCCTGATGATTTGGTAAAGGAGAGCAGACAGAAAAATAAAAGTGAAAGACAGCCCGTTTGCGGTGCCCAGGTAGCGGCCAAGTTCATGATCGGGTGTCAAGCGTTGTAGTAACGCTTGAAGAGGAACAATGTAGAAACCTGCGCTAATCCCCATTCCCAATAGAAACAGCGAAGTCGGGCTCAATAGCACGCGCAGGTAAGCTGGTAGGTCCGGTAGTTGCGCCGGTACCACGCCAAGCAAAAGGAAAAAGAAGGCCATCGTAAAACCGCCGATTGGAACCAGTCGAGGGCGAATTGCATCGCCAGAAATAAATCCGGCAACGATGCAGCCAACACCGATCGCTACGCCCACAACACCCAATAGGACGCTGGCTTCGCCTTGGTCAATTTTCAAGATTTCCGCATATTCCGGCAGAATCGAAAGTGCGAGACCGGCTAATAGGTAGAAAAATGACCAGGCAAACATCACCGTAAACAGCGGCTTCCCGGTGATCTCTTTCAATGAACTGTAATAGGTGCCAACGGGATTCATCTCGTATCGAACCGTTTTGTCACCTGGCGTCAGTTTGGGTAAGAATAATGCGGCTACTAATCCCGCCACGGAAACCAGAATCAAAACCAAACCTGGCAACCACAGAATGGGGTTCGCCCCGGCTTCCACGGCCTCAGGATTGGGGCTGTAGTAGGTTGCTACTTGCCCAGCCGCGAGAGTTCCAATGATGACTGCGATATTCGTCATCATGTTTATCATTCCGTTTGCCCGACTTAGGTCTCGTGTCGCTACGATTTCAGGAATGATTCCGTATTTCGCCGGACCGTAATAGGCGCTTTGGCAGGTCAGAGCTAGAAGCGCCGCCAAGGAGATCCAAAGGTCCTGCATCCAGAAACCAATTGCGGCCACAATTACAATTGGGATTTCAATTATTTTTACCCAGAGGATAACGTTGCTCTTGCTGTTTCGGTCCGAAAATGTGCCGGCGTATCCCGATAGCAAGATAAATGGAAGGGTGAATAAGTAGTTGACGTAGCTCTGCGCTTCCGCGCCTTCCCCCAGAATTCCCTCCCAGGTTCCGTATAAGATCGTAAAGATCAGTACGACTTTTAGGATGTTGTCGTTGGCAGCGCCGAAAAATTGTGTCCATACCAAAGACCAAAAGCCAAAACGCGATGTCTTTTGTACGTCCGTGTGTTTTTCCGAATTTGCGTCTCCGGCGGTTTGGGAACCAATGGGCTGATTCATCTAATTTTGGCTCATACTGAATAAATGAGTAATAAAACAAGTCTTCGACATGATGTGCACTGTCATAACAGCGTTCAGGCAAAGTTAAAACTTATAGCTCAATTCGTCGTGGGGAAGTCCGTCTCCATTGAAGTATCTCAATGTCAAATTGGGACTCTGTCGCTCAACAGTGGAATAAAGCCCTGTTTTCACTCAGCTTTTTCTCAATTCGGCAATTCATCAAAAAAAACAGGAATTCGACTTAAAAAAATTGCCACCATCGTTTCTTACGCCTGCCTGCAATCGGTCCGATCCTGTCGACAGGTCTGCATGCTGTCATTCCTGCTGAGCCTTTGCTTGACAACGCCCCGGTTCACTGCCCAATGACAAAAAATGCTTGGATCACTCATGCAATCCAAGCCTGAATCATTGCAGAATTGATTTTCCGAACGAACTTACTCGCCTGGACCCTCAATTGTCATCGCCATAACGACCGGTGTGGTGGCGTCATTGCCCTTAATCAATTCCAGCTTCTCAACATTTTTCTTCGATTTAGGTGTTAGTGAAAGATATCGGATTTGACCACCTTTTAGCAGGTCAGCAAACTCCGAACCGGGCACATCTTCTCGCCGAATGTAATCTGCAAATTCAACGCCGTTCTTCAATTCTAGATCTTCTTTGGAACCGTCGGCAAAATGAATTCGGACAATCAGGGAGACGGATTTGTTTCGACCGAACGGGTACCCCCAGCCGCTTACGCCACCCAGCATATGAATCGTTTTAACGGGGCCATTGCACGGGATCGATACCCGTCGAGGTAGACTTCGAGAAATCTCACTGTTGGGACCATGTAGGACAATGGCGTTGTTTACCTTGCCACCCTGTGGGTCGACGGCATTGAATGGAACGCCGTTGAAAACGTTGACACCCCACTTCTTGAAAATCAATCGCTCTTGCGGAGCGTTACGATTGACAAACATCCCTCGATCACTTGGTAACGAAGCGGCCTTGGCGATATCGAGCGGCAGAAACTTTCCGCGAGCGGTAAGAAACTCGAGTAAGTCAGTCATCTGCTGTTTGTCGATTTGTTTTTCAAATCCCTCTGGCATCAATGATTTTTTCGAGGCGACCATTTTCTCAACGTCTTCCCGAAGCAGTACATTCTTCTTTCCCTCTGCATCGTAAATCTCAACCGTTGTTTTTGATTCTGACGCGAGTAATCCAGAATACATTAATCCATCAATTGTCATGAATTTGTAGATTCTATAATTCCCTTCAACATCGCGGCTCGGGTCGACGATGTGTGTCAGTAATTCGGTCTTCGGATGAACTGCCATTCCGGTCAAATCAGGACCAATTTTCTGTCCTTCACCCGAATGCATATGGCAATTTGCACAATGTTTTTTGAAAACAGCCTTGCCGGCAGAAACGTTGCCTGAAACCTTTGTGATCGGCAGCAACGATTCAAAGACCTTTTGTCGATCTGGATTGGGTAATGCACCACCCTGATTTACAATTTCCTTCGAAAGACGCTGGATCTCACGATCTGGATAATTGAATAGGGCTTGAACTTGACTGGTTGCCAATTCAGACGGCAACACTTTTCCGGTTTTGATACCATCCAAAAGTGCCTTTGTCGACTCAACACGCGCCAGCAAGACCTTGATCGAAGTCTCACGAAGTTTTGGCGTAAAACGGTCCATGGAGCCAACGAGGAGCTTTCCGAGCTCAGCCGAACGGCTGGATCGGAATGCTTCGATTAGACCCACGGAAAGTGCTGGATCGGTTTGCGGTCCAAGACGATCGAGGATCTCTTTGACAGGATCGCGTGACTCCGGTAGCAGTTCGATGGCTTGTTTGGCAGCGGCAAATCGATCAGGAATGGAAACGTTTTCATTATCGAGTTTTTCAAACAAAAATCCTTGCAGTTCAATCGCGTAGGTTTCTAACTCCTTGCTGCCCAGACTCCGGCCAAATTGCAAGGCTGCTGATCGATCTCCAATCTCAAGTGAATCGGCAATTGATGCCAAGTCGTTTTCGATGGATTTTGTCATTTTGATCTTTCCGTCTTTCGGCCAGCCGTTCGACAGCCCGGTCAAGATCGCGCGGAGTGGTTTTGGTCTTGCGCTTTTGATTGAGGAAAGCAACGACCCAATGGAATCACGTGAATCCGACCTTGCAAAATGCTCTGCCACGATCTGCAACGTCGTCAAGCTTGTTTCGTCAAGCTCGTTCGAAAGTCCCGCCGCAACCGAGATCAAGTAACGGCCTTGATTTGCAGCGGCAGAAATGGACGCGTCATTCAACCAGCGATCTGACCCAAAGCCAGCATTCATAACGCCCAAAAGCGTCGCTGCTGCGTCTTTGGATGCCGGTAAGTCTGACAACGCAAGTAATGCTGCCAAACGAACTTGAGGATGGTCGTCGAATAAAATCTTGGACACCAACAGGGCGGACGTCGCTTCATCAGCATTTGGCAGGACTTGAATTGCGTTTCTTCTAACGCCGGCCGACGGGTGCTGCAGAGCTTTTATTACGGCAGCAAACACTGGCTTGTTTGACGGTAGTACCAAGCCAAGACCTTTTAATGTCCAAAGTGCGTGAATTGCTCCAACACTCAAACCGATTTCGTCAACCGAATGGTCATTGACCAATGCGATAAGACCTCTTTCAACATCTGGTTTGCCTCGTTCAACGAGTAAACGTTGGGCTTGCTTTCTCCACAGCATTGTCGGGTTCGCCAAAGTCGAAACCAACAGTTCTGGTGAAGCGTTCTCCAGACTAAATGGCTTTCCTGATTTGTTTTTGTAGACGACACGATAAATTCGTCCTCGTTTTTTATCGCGAACCGGTGTTTCATACGCGTTGCCCTTACCCGTTTTAAAACCGGCAGGCGTTGGGTTGTGTTGAACGATGTAGTTGTACCAATCGATCACCCAAGCGTTTCCGTCAGGACCAATTTCGGTCATGATCGGAGCCGACCATTCATCATCACTTGCGAACAGGTTGAACGGGCTGGTCGATGAGAAGTCACTTGAATTGGGTTTTAAGACAAATGCTCCGACCAAGTGTCCTGTCGGACCGTTCACAAATGCCGTGCGATTCCAATACTCCTTTGGGTATTGACGAGCTGTATAAAGTGCGTGGCCGGCAGCAGCGGTGTAGCCACCATGATGATCCATTTGACGGATGTTTTTGGTCACGGGATCAAACAAATGCGTGTCAGCAATCGATCCAAGTCGCAGGTTCGTTTTCCAACCGTTGACACGTTCGTAATATCGGTTGGGGATCGGCATGTAAACGCTTGGGTTTCGGTTGGCGGTCGAGCCGAACACTATTCCTTCCTCTGAAAGTCCAATGCCCCACGTGTTATTGTTGGTCGAGCGAATGAATTCAATCTCAGATCCATCAGGCTTGAAACGAAAGAAACCATTGGCAAACGACTGCGTTCGTTTTCCGTTAATGGTTGGCGACGAGTTGTTATAGCCCTGCATCGCCCAAATCCAGTTATCATGGCCATACTGAAAGTTGCTGACTCCACCGTGAGTGTCACCAAGCACCCAACCGTCGAAAATCACTTTCTTCTCGTCGGCAACATCATCGCCGTCGGTATCTTTCAAATACAAGGTTTGCGTTCCGTTTTGAACGATGACGCCTCCTTTGTGGAACGTCATCGTTGATGGAATGCTGAGTTTTTCGGCAAAGACGGTAGATTTGTCGGCTTTCCAGTCCCCATCTGTATCTTCCAAAATGCGGATTCGATCTCGCCCAGCGCCGACGGGTTGTAGCTCATTCGGATAATCATAGGTCTCCGCGATCCAAAGCCTTCCTCGCTCGTCCCAAGTCATGGCGATTGGTTTGCCACCAATATCTGGCTCGGCAGCAAACAGCTTCACCTCAAAATCTTTTGGAACAGAAACGTGCTTTAATGCTTCGTCTGGTTCCAGCGGCTTTTGCATTTTTGTAAAAGCTTCGCCTTGAACCCCCCATTTTTCACCGGGAGTGTAATTGGGGATTTTTCCACCGGCATCGATAAACTCGAAGGGCTTAAGATTCTTTGCAATCGGAGTCATTTCCGGAATCGGAAAAGGTAAGTCCGCAAGGTAAGCTGGCACCGTCGATGTGTCGTCTTTTGCGGCCCATCGAATACCGCGTTCCAATAAGTTCTGGAATCCAGGATTTCCCCACGTTCGGTTGTCATGTCCCCAGGCTGTATAGAAAACACGCCCTTTCCCTTGGGTTCTAACCCAGGTCCAAGGTTCCATTTCTTTTCCCTCAGCCCGCAACTCCAAAACCGTTCGATTGTTCTCATTGTGCAAATGATGCACGTAGGTTTCGTCCCAACTTTCGAAGCCACCGAATCCCTTCATGATCGGATGATCAGCCTTGTTTAACTTGGTACGAAAGACGCCAGTGCCGTGCCTCTGAAACTGAGCTCCCATTAACGCAACCACTTTGGGGGAATTTCGGAAGCAGTAAGTGGCGCAATGGATTGGAACAAACGCCCCGCCCGAATTTACATACTCAAGAAGTGCTTTTTCCTGATCCGGTTCAATTCGATCTATGTTGGCGTAAAGTAGAAACGCATCGTACTTTCGCAAGTTGTTCAGATTGATTTCGGTGACGTCTTCGGTGTAGGTCATCTTTACGCCACGTTTTGCGAGCGCTTGTTCCGCAATTAAGAAGCGGGTTCGTGGTTGATGTCCGGCTCGATCGCCCATAAACAATACGTTTAATTCGTCGGCGATAGTCGAACTCAAATTACTGAAAATCAGTCCAGCAAAAAGGGTTGAGATAATTAGACGTTTCATATTTAGATTGATGTAGTGAGAATGGGGCGTGTTGGATTTCGTGATGCCGAATGTCTGGATCGGAAAAGTGCTGGGGATGAGAATTAGCCCAATGTAAAGTCAGGCAAGCGGACGATCTCGCCACCCTTTTCCGCGGATTCGTGAGCGCAAATTCCAACGCACGTCCAGTTGGCACTGGTTACGGCGTTTGGAAACGGATCACGGTTTTCTAGCAGCGAATTTACAAACTCGTTAACTAGATGTGGGTGAGAGCCACCATGTCCACCACCTTGAATGAAACTTAGGTGATCGGCGTCATGGATTTCCTGTGGCAAAGTGAACTTCTGGATTTCTGGCGGAAGCAAATTGGCAAAATCGGGTACTTCGACCTTTTCTGGAATTTCATGCTCCGGTTTTTTTGCCGTGTGGATCACATGAGGTTCGTTTTCGACCAACGTCCATTCGAAACTTTTTTTCGTTCCGTAAACGTCAAAACTCTCGCGATATTGACGGGCAACATCATAGAGAAATCGCCAAATGTGCGCGACCAAGTCTGAGTCTTTGACTTTGATATGACAGGTTTCAACAGCAAACTTGTTTCCCGATTTTGACGCGATGTCATCGCGAACTCTTCCGGATCCAAAACAACTGACGTATTCCGCCAGCCCGTTGACCAAGCCGAGGCATGGGCTCACCACATGAGTTGCATAGTGCATCGGGATCATCTTTTCCCAGTATTCCGGCCAGCCGTCCATGTCCTGCGGATGGGAAGCAGCAAGATGTTGAATGTCGCCGAGCTCACCGGTGTCATACATTTGTTTGATGAAAAGGTACTCACGGCTGTAAACGACGGTTTCAGCCATCATGTATTTCAGCCCCGTCTCTTTGACTTTTTCAACGATCTGCCGACACTCGTCAATCGTCGTCGCCATTGGGACGGTACACATAACATGCTTGCCGGCATCAAGCGCCTTTAGCGACATCCAGGCATGATCGTTAATGGGACTGTTGATGTGAACAAAGTCGACTTCCGGATCGGCAAGAACCTGGTCGAATTCTGTGTAACGATTTGCGATTCCAAATTGATCGCCGCATTCGTTCACTGCTTTTTCATCGCGACGACAAATTGCTGAAACAGTTGTGTTCGGATGGCTCTGGTAAATCGGGATAAACTCGGCACCGAATCCAAGTCCAACCATGGCCACATTTACGTTCTTCGTCATCGCCAATCTTTCTTTTTCAAATGCAAGCAAAATTTGGTGCCGGCTAGAGCGGGGCTGTCGCAGCCAAACTCCGGACGTGCTGTCAACTATTTTCAATCGTGGTAATTCTCGCACGTCTAAACTCAAACGTACATGAGATGCTGCGCAAAAGAATTGTGTTTTTTTACTCTGTGCAGGTTAAAATGGAGGGCATTGCTCATTCCGTGTTGGTGTTAATTGAGTATTTTGTCTTTTTGCGTCTGGCTTCATGCGAAGAAAACTTGTTGCATTATTGATTGAGCAATCGAACGCCTACGCACGCGGATTGCTGGAGGGCATTAACGCCTACGCCCAGCAACATGAGAATTGGTCGATTTGTTTACCGGAACAAGTCCGAGGCGCTTCGCCACCAAGTTGGCTGGAAAACTGGAAGGGGGATGGAATTATTGCCAGAATCGAATCGGTGGCAATGGCTGACGCGATCCGCAGAAAGCAAAGCCCGGTGATCGATGTCAGTGCTGCTCGCTTAGTCGAGGAGATTCCTTGGGTTGAGACCAACGATCAGGAAATCGCAAATCTTGCCGCCGAGCATTTGATCGAAAAGGGATTTCGCCATTTTGCATTTTGCGGTGACGAGGCTTTTAATTGGTCGACATGGCGAAGCGAGCACTTTTCCCAACGAATGGATGCAAGCAATTTTAAATGCAACGTCTTTCGCCAAGCCAGGAGTAATCCGGAACAATCTTGGATGGACGAGCGAATTGCATTGGCAAAATGGGTGCAGGACTTGCCGAAGCCAATCGGTATCATGTGCTGCTTCGACATTAAGGCGCAGCAATTACTCGATATTTGCCGTGAACAATCAATCGCTGTTCCGGAGGAAGTTGCGGTCATTGGCGTTGATAACGATCGATTGCTGTGTGATCTTTCCACACCCTCCTTGACCAGCGTTATTCCGGACACTCACCAAACGGGATACGTCGCAGCGCAGTTACTCGATCAGATTATGCTGGGGCAACGAATTGCACCAGTCGCGCATCTGATCAAGCCGCTTGGTGTCGAAGCAAGGCAGTCGACCGATATCCTGGCGATCAAAGACCATGACATTGCGGCGGCAGTCCGCCTCATACGAGAGAATGCTTGTGCGGGCATCACGGTAACGGAGATTTTAAAGCGAATTCCGATTTCTCGTAGAATGCTCGAAAGCCGATTTAAAAAAATCGTAGGTAGGTCGCCTCATCAGGAAATCTGTCGAATCAAAATTGCCCAGGTCAAACGATTGTTGATTGAAACGGATCAATCGATACGAGAGATCGCGTGGAAAACCGGATTTGAACACGCAGAGTATTTATCTGTCGCATTTAAAAGGACGGTTGGAGTGACTCCCAAGGATTTTCGCTTTCGTGAATGTACATCATCAAGATGAACCTTGGAAAGTGTCGTGAGTTCAAGTCTTTGCGAACGGGTAACTGGAATTTTTTGATAGTTTCGATCATATTTAGAGACATCTTCGACTGCTCGAATTCGCTCCACGGTGATTAAATGAATCGATTAACGATCCAATCCAATTTTAAGATAGCGTTTGCATACGCAACTTTTTGTTTACTTTCGCTTGCGTCGGCAAATGCCGCTGACAAGCCCAACGTAGTATTGATCCTTTGCGATGACATTCGTTGGGATGCGATGAGTTGTGCAGGGCATCCTCATTTGAAGACTCCTCACATCGACAGTATCGCAAAGGAGGGAGTCTTTTTTGAAAACGCGTTTTGCACGACCAGTTTGTGCTCTCCTAGCCGCGCCTCGATTTTGAGCGGACTGTATGCTCATTCGCATGGTGTGACCAATAACTTTACGGAGTACCCGGAGCAGCTGAATAGTTTTCCCCTTCAGTTGCAAAAAGCGGGTTATGAGACGGCGTATGTTGGCAAGTACCATATGGGGCAAGAGAGCGATTCACCACGGCCTGGATTCGATTACTTTGTTACGCACAAAGGACAGGGCAAGTATTTTGACAACGAATTCAATTTCAATGGCAAAGAACGTAAAACGATCAAAGGGTATTACACTCACACCGTGACGGACATGGCGATTGATTGGATGAACCAAGATCGCGACAAGCCGTTTATGTTGATGATTGGTCAGAAAGCGCCGCATAGCTTTTATTTCCCGGAAGAAAAATATGCCAATGCATTCGACGATGTTGAAGTCAATTACCCACACACGGCATTCAATCTTGACGGTAAACCTGAATGGATCAAGCAGCGACTGAGCACATGGCACGGCATCTACGGCCCGTTATTTGATTGGCGAAAAGAATTTCCCGACACCAGTGCGGCAGCGGTAAAGGATTTTGAAAAAATGGTACGTGCGTATTGGGGCACGATTCTGTCGATTGACGATTCGGTTGGAAAACTGAAAGCCTATCTCGCTGAGAAAAAAATGCTCGACAATACCGTCTTTATCTTTATGGGTGACAACGGTTTGTTGGAAGGAGAGCATGGAATGGTTGATAAACGAACCATGCACGAAGCCAGCATTCGCATCCCAATCATCGTGCGCTATCCGAAGTTGGTCGCACCGGAAAAAGGCAAACGCGTCAAAGAACAGGTTTTGACCGTTGATATTGCTCCGTCGATTCTGGAAATGTGCGGTGCGGAGCCACTTAAGAAAATTCACGGTTCTTCATTCAAGACGTTGATCACCGACGGCGATGATTCATGGCGCGACGGTTGGGTCTATCACTATAACTATGAAAAACAATTTCCCTACACGCCAAACGTTCGCGGTATAAGGACCAACAAGTGGAAGTACATTCATTATCCGCATGGCGACGGTTCCCCTGATCGGCACATGGCGGAATTGTACGACATGGAAAACGATCTTGGTGAAAGGAACAACTTGATTAAAGACCCCAGTAAGAGTTCGCTGATTGCGAAGTTAAAGACCGATTTGAAAACCGAATTGAAACGCGTGGGGCTGGAGCGAGACTCAATGCCACTTGATGAAGGCGTTCAGCAAAAACTGCCTGAAAAAAGTATCCGATAAATCATCAGGTGGGAGGACGGTCGTTTTAACGATTTAACGTCTACTTCTTTTCCTCGGGAATCAAGTCGAGGCAAATTAAGTGCCGATCGCCGCGGACATAAAGCAGGCCGTGCGACACGATCGGTGCTGCCCAGCAGGGATAGGAAAGAAGTTTGTCGGACGGATCAGAGCCCTTGGGCGATATCAAGTCCAGGCGTATTTCGGTAACGACCTCAAATTTTTCAGGCGAAGCCTTAAATAAGAACAGTCGGCCGACCTCCGTTAGGCAGATAAAGTGCCCGTCGATGTACAGCAGTGAGCTCCTTGTCAATCTTGGCAACGACCATTTCTCATTACCAGTCTTCGCGTCGATGCATTTTAGGACGGCGTTGTTGGTGTGCCGTCCGCTTGATCCGTAAAGGAAACCCTTGTGGTGAATCGCAGTGTTCCAGTGCGTTTGCATGGCTCGGACCCGGCTCCGTTTTTCGTCTTTCCAAACGATCTCATAATTTTCTTTGGTAACCTTCAGCAAGCTGCTGCCCGGCCCATAGGTTTCTGAAATGAAAACTTGATCGTCGACGATTACTGGATTCGATGCGTTGACGCTTTCCAGTTTCGAATCACGCCAAGGATAATCGAACTTTTGTTTACCGTTGGATGGATTGAAGCAAATCAGGCCTGCCCGACAAAACGCAAAACATAATTTTTCGCCGTTGATTTCTGCGATAACAGGTGAGGAGTACGACGCCAAATCATCTGAAAACTGGTAGCGAGTTTTTCCGGTTGATTTGTCGAACGCAACGATCGCTGATCCATTTCCGACGACTTGATCCAATGCACCTGTCGGAACCGATTTTGATACTTCGGGGCTGCCGCCAACCATTGCGATAACGAGGTCATCAAAAATAATCGGTGTGCTTCCGATTCCAAAAAAGTTTTGAATGACGCCAAAATCCTTTGATGTGTTTCGCTTCCAAATTAATTGGCCATCGGCGATCGCATGGCAGCGCAGTTCCCCGGCCACTCCGTAAGTGTACACTCGCTCGTTATCAATGACGGGTGAGGTGCGGGGGCCACCATTGTAACCGTAGAGGTCTTTATAGGAGGTCGGATATGATTTGCTCCACAGTTCCGCTCCAGTTTCGGCGTTCAAGCAAGTCAGAACTTCGTCGTCATCTACACGGTCGAACTGAAAGTAGCGTCCATCGGCGACCGAACCAATACCGTAGCTCTCCTTCAAAGGACGGGTCCATTTGATCTTGAGATTGCCGCCGTCCCAGTCTGTTAAGATGCCTTTTTCATTTGACTTTCCATCGCGGTCTTTTCCCAGAAACTCAGGCCAGTCGTCACCGGTTTTTCGTGTCCAGAGTGAATCTGTTTTTACTGCTTGGGTTTGCGCATCAGCGACTGAATTTCCAAGCACGAATTCAAAAATGAGAATTCCGAGCAGAAAAATAAAGGTAAACGCGAACCAAGATTGACCAGATCGAATCATTTATAATTCCAAAATTCATTAAGAAGGTAACGGCATTTTAGTTGCTTTCGTTTTATCCTAAAACTGCCTCCCCTATTATTCTTTTTGCGACGCTGAGCATGCAATGTTAAAGATTACTGACAAAATTCAAATTCCACTACGAGAATTTGATTTTACGTTTGCCCGTAGTTCCGGACCGGGAGGACAGAACGTAAATAAGGTTAACACGAAAGCGTTTTTGACTTGGCACGTTGAACAGACTGAGAGTTTACCCTGGGCGGTAAAGGATCGATTCGTGAAGAAATTCTCGCGAAGGATTTCCAAAGAAGGGAAAATTATCGTGGTAAGCCAGCGATTTCGCGATCAAGGTCGAAATGTTGCCGATTGCATCACGAAACTTCAGGAACTGGTGAGAAGTGTGGTTGCAGCACCTGTCAAACGTAGAAAGACCAAACCGTCAAAAGGGGCTATTCAACGGAGAATCAATGATAAAAAGGCAACGTCCGAACGAAAATCACGTCGTAGGCCACTTCGTGGTGACGAATGATGCATTGAACGAAATTCTTCGAATATTTTTTGCAAATTGGGAATTAACTGAAAAGATCCAGTTGCTGGGGGCGAATGATTTAAGATATGTTCGCCAATGATTCCGTATCCATTTCATTTCGCCGATGGGTGCGTGATTTGGTTGGAAATTTAAATCGCATGAAGAAAGAAAGCCATGTTCGGAAATGTTGCTTGGTTTAGAACGACTTCTTCAAAGTTGCCGATCCCGACCCGTTTTTCAGGCTGGTTGTTTTATGTCATATGGATTGCAGCGATTTTGTTGCCATCGGCGGTTATGTTCTTTTTCGGCGAGCAAGCTCAGATCTGGGAAGGTTTGACCTGGCTGCTTTTGTCCAGTTCTGCATTCAGTTACGACACGTATTCGGTGGTGAGGGAAATTAAGAAGAGGTCTGAATTTGATTCGTTGTTTTTTATTGGCGATGACGATTCGCACGTGTCGACCAAAAATTACGACCTCAATTTGCGCAGTTCCTCGCGTGAATAAATGTTGCGGTCGATTCGAGTGCTGAAAAGAAGTCAGCTTTTGAGGAATGCCGCGTTTCTGATTCAACGATTTTGCTCTCTTTGCGTTTTAAAACCCCGGCCAATGCATCCCAGCACCAATGCATCCCAGCACCAATGCATTTCATCGCCAATGCATCTCAGGCTTGTGGTAGTCGAAATTGGAATCAGTGCGTTATACTGGAGCGCACACTGCAATTGACTACCGCCTCTACTTGATTTCGTCTTTTTCTGCCTGAATGTCTGACCACGATAATATCGACAACATATTTGAGAATTGGAAATTTGATCCAACCGCCTTAATGGTTCGTAAAGCGTATGGTGACGATGGTCGCGGCGTGCTTCAAATGCGAATCGATCTAGGCGTCATGCAGTTGGAAACTGACGGTCGTCCAGATGGTTCAAAGCCAGGTGGTTTCGACACGGTCTATGATAAACTCTTCCACGAAACGATCGAGCGTGGCGAAGAATTCGAGATGGACGACCAGCGGTGTTTCGAGGTCGATCGTGAGTTCGTTCAATTTTACCATCGCAGAATTTGTTGGTTGCAGCTAAAAGAATATGGGAACGCTGTTCGTGATGCGGATCACACTCTCAAGTTGATGGACTTCTGCCGTACGCATTCTCCGGATGAAAATTGGACGTTGTCACATGAGCAGTATCGCCCGTTTGTGATGTTCCACCGGATTCAAGCGTCGGCTTTTTCTGTAATCGAAGAGGAGAATGGTGCGGAGTCAGCGATTGAAGAAATCAATATCGGGCTGGAAAAATTGCGTGTGATTTTCGAAGAGTTCGGTGCGGAAGAGCAATTTGAAGACGAAGAATTGGTGCAACGTTTGTCAGAACTTCGTGAAGAGTTCCGCAAAAAGTATCAGGTTGGTCAGACGCTAAACGAAAAGCTTGCGGATGCGGTTGAAAAAGAACAGTATGAATTGGCTGCACAACTTCGTGATGAGTTAGACCGCAAAAAAATCCAGCGTTAGGATCATTTGCGAAATGGTAAGGCCTCGCGACGCAGGTCAGACAATAGAATGCGATGGTCTCTCTTTTAGGCATTTTAGATTAAAGTAAATGAAACGTTGCGCCAGCCGTCCATCGTGTAAAATAGGAGGCGAATCGTTTTAAATACAAGATTACGGCAAATGTCCGAGTCTCAAATGGATCGTCGCACAGGCGACGCTGCTGGGCAGGCGATGCTGCTGGGCAGGCCAGCAGACCAATCCGAAAAGTACTGGGAAACTATCGCTGCCTTCGAAGCCGCACTCAAATACTGTTGGACGTGTGGGCATGATAGACAACTGGAACATCGTGTTCCCTAGAGCAAGTAATTCGTACAATCGCGGAGAGATAGTGAATAGGTTTCTACTTGGATGCGTTTTGGTCGTTGGCGTATCGCTGTTGGGATGTTCGAAGCAACCCGCACGCAATGGCTCAGGCAATGAAATCGCCAAAGACGATTCTGGCTCGAAGAAGACGGAGGCGGATGGCAGCGATTCCTCCAACAAAGACGTAGTCAACGTCGAACCAGAAGAGGGCGACGGGTTAGTAGTAGAAAAGGGCAAGGTAAATCCCGAGGCGGTCGCCCTTTTCGATGCTGGGATCGCCGCCTATCAAGCAAGTAACTTGCCCCTCGCTCATGAGAAATTTCTCGCGGCTTCCAGAAAAGGACATGCCGATTCCCAGTTCAACCTGGGTTTAATGTATGAGCAAGGTATCGGGGTAGGCAAGAATGAGAAGGAGGCGGTTGTCTGGTACGGCAAATCCGCCATGCAAGGGAATTCGGCCGCACAATTTAATCTTGGGGTGCTCTACGAAAATGGTCGTGGCACAAAGGTTGATTTCGCAAAAGCCAATGCTTGGTATCGCAAGGCGTCAGTGCAGGGTGATCCGCTGGCCATTGGGAATCTGGGCATGCTGTATGTTCGTGGAGACGGAGTGAAGGTGAACAGGGTCGCGGGCGTGGCGTTGCTACTGATGTCTGCGACCATGGATCCTTCGCCGGGAAACAATGCCAGGCGGAATATTACAGCAACTAGGGGGCTTACGGCTGAGATGATCGGCTCGGCCCAGTCGCTCACCGAAGTGCTGAGCAGCGCGGATAACCTCCTTCTGCCGCTTGATCGATTTTTGAAGGAATCCGAGAATCGAAAAACAAAATAAACTAATGAATACCTGAAGGTCGAACATCGACTGTTGCGTCACCGATCTGTCCCCGTTCAGTCGCCAGCGTTGACTGCGTCTCGGGTCTCAACACGTCGTGGAGATTCTCCGGCTAGGAATTACATGCGTTTGGAGATGGTGCCAATAGCCTCAATTGTTTGTTCGATTTGTTTTCGGCTGACATAAGGCGCGGGCCCCAATCGCAAATGACGACCTCGGCTGTCACTGGAAATCCCGTTTTCTTTTAAACGCTTGACCCATTGTTCGGCTATGTCGGTTTGCAGTGGAAGAAAGCCGCCCAGATCTTCAAGTGGCTGAGGTGGAAGAGCAAGTGTGTCCGGAGAAATGCTGAGTTTGGAGATGCCATCGCTTAGCATCTTCAATTGCTGTTGATTGATATTGCGAAGTCGAATATCGGTAAGCTTTTGCTCTTGAAAGAACTTGAAAACGGACGCAGCACGATAATGACTTGTTGGATCGTAAGTCGAGCCTGCGAATGCCGAGTGCCCCAGACCATAACCGACTTGCTCGTCCGATCGTTGCTTGTTGAGTGTCGCAAATTCGGCAAACCAACCGGTAATCACAGGGCGGTGTATATGATTAGCGGGAACGCCATCCTTTGCAGATGTGACCTGGGCGATACCGTCAATTTTGTGGTGAACAGGAACTCGCATAAAACAATTGCCCTCTCCGGCTTGCAAGTACTTATAGCCGCCTCCAACCAGGAATGCAGAACGCAAATTCCAGGCGGCAATATCGAACGGCACGATATTGAGCACATGGTAAAGATCTACAAGGCATGGGATTCCTTGGTCGGCTGCAGCAGTTGCAACAGTTCCAACGTTCGAAAATATCTGACCGGTTTCAAAAAAAACGCCGGACACCATGACCGCAATCGTTTCCTGATCAAGTACCTCGCATAATCGTTGATCCAAGGTTTCCATTGGTTCCAGCTCGACTCGTTCGATTTCTACTCCCTCTTCAGCCAAACGATCGAGTTGCCGTCGCATCGCATGAAACTCCGCATTTGTCGTCACAATTTTGGGTTTCGAATGCTTTCGAAATGGGAGACAAGATAGAAAGCGAATAAGCAGTTCATGGGTGGATCCTGCTAACGCGATTTCCGCATCCGGTTCCTTCATCAAGTTCGCATAAAAGTTTCGGACATCATCCGCCTTGGCGAACGCAGCTTCCCATTTGTCATCCACAAAAGTTGCTGCATCCAAATAGGCTTGCATTTGCCCGTGTCGAGCCACATCTGGCCAAGCTTGATGAGAATGCCCGGATAGTAAGATACGGTTGGCGACATCGAAATCGCTGTAATGAATTTGCAGCGGGTTTTCGTCACCCTGCAGCAATGGATCGAGCATTAGGTTTGTCCAAGTCGAAGTGCATGGGCTATTTCGACCTACAACCTACTTTTAAATCTGGCTTTGTCAAAGCGGCTTCTTCGTCAACGCTTTCAAATGTGCCAAGGCGTTTTCGCTCGTGATTCCGCTTTCGACAAGTAGGCGTGAAAGTGACCCTGTCTCGCCTCGCTCACGAAGTTGTTTGACTTGATTGGTGGCAAATGACGGTAAGCCACCACCGCCTTCTAGAAGGAAATGCATCCACAACCACGATTCCGCATAATCAACTTGTGCCATTTCGTCGGCGTAGATCATCTCTTCCAGTCGCGATAAATCTGGTTTCCATTGTCCCGTTTTATAGAGCCTGTTCAGGAGGTCGATATGCGATTGATTTCGGCCGTGAAAACCGATTGGAACTTCGAAGTATTCCGCCAAGCCCTCGTCAAACCAAATCGGTAAATTGGGTATGACTGAATGCAAGTACCCGTGGGAGACTTCGTGACGAAGGTCTTCTGCGATCCGCTCGCCCCAGTAGGCATAAACCTGTAGCGTGGTGTCGCTCTTCAGGAAAAACGCACGACGGCTAGGAAATGTTGGATGATGGACCGCCATGTAGCGGTGGTAACTATCGGCGTTTTCGAAAAGATAGATATTAATTGGCTCGTCGGAAGTCGGAAGATCCAACTTGTATGCAATCGTTTGTCGCAAATTCGTGAGTTCGTCAAGAAGTCGATGTTTTCTCGGAATTGAAAAATCGGTGTGGACGATCAACTGGTCTAAAACGATTCTGTCTTTGCCGGGCAGTTCGTCAGTGCGTTTACGAATTGTGCTTGTGCACCCGACCATCCAAATGGTGGTCGCCAGAAACATCGTCACAAAAAACAATGATATTTTCGTATTCAATTCTTGCTTTTCCGTACGGCGACGAGACAACGAAGCGTAGACGCGATTTTTAATTCGTTCATCATCCGAATATGAAAGCATGGAATGGAAATGCCTTGCCCTTGGGGGCACGCTTGCTCAGCGAGCACCACTTTTCATAACATCAGGGGTTTGGGAATTGAAATCGCTCGTAGTAAAATTTGCTGAGAAAGACTATCAAAAATCATCCAATACAGCCATATTAAAAAAAATCAGCTAGCAATTCTTCTTTTAGGCAAAACAGATGATCAATCCATTTGATGTCAAGATTCCAGTCGATATATTGCGGACGAGTCAAATCATTTCTGCCGCGTTACCGGTTGGTGCAATGACTTTTTTGCTGGTCGTTTTGGGGCTGACGGTGGGAAATGGACAGTCGTTGAACCAGAGTCTAGACGCGATGACGCTGGTTTTATTGGGACTAACTATCATGGTTATGGGGTCCTACCTGTTCGTTCCGGCAAACGTTGCAAAATCAACTGCGTTGCAGCAGTTCTCCAATGTTGAACTTGAGAAGGAAGTCGTAAAAGAGTCGTCCCAGCAAATCAAACAGTTGGCTTCGATCTATCAGACTTCAATGGTAATTGGCTCTGCATTGATTGAAGGGATTGCGTTTTTCGCAATTGTCGTCGTCCTGCTGGAACAATCGGTTTGGGCTCTGGTTATCGCCTCCGCAGCGATACTTAAATTG
Source organism: uncultured Pirellulaceae bacterium (assembly GCA_905480545.1). Taxonomy (GTDB): domain Bacteria; phylum Planctomycetota; class Planctomycetia; order Pirellulales; family Pirellulaceae; genus JABAAE01. The sequence goes on along the minus strand of CAJQQR010000107.1, from coordinate 19,009 downwards.
TTTCTCAGGATTCCAACGGAATCGCGGATACAGAATTGGATGGTCTGGATCATTGAGTACGTGGAATCACAAAAACAAATCAAACGTTGAGATTTGTGATTAATCATTGATTGCATTCATGCCGCCGCGGACGGCTCCAGCATTGGTTGCACCATAGTTGCCACTGAACATCGGGTCGACCGGACGACTGTTGGGAACTGATAACCAGATACGCAGCAAATGACGCCTCATTTGGATATCGTCAAAGTCCTCGAACTCGGTGCGGCGATGATAGGTCACCCAGTTATTGAGGAAAAGGATATCGCCACGGTTTTGTCGAAACTCAAAGTGCATATTCGGTCGAGCGGCAACTGCTTCTAGGTAATCGAGAGCTTCTCGCTGCAGTGCAGTCATCTTTGGAACATCATTCGATTGATAGGCTCGTTCGATAAGGACTCTTAAGAAGTTGGATGCGAAGTTACCATGAAAATACGAAAAGATGGGTTGAAGAGTGTATGGCTTTGCATTGGCTGCATCGACATTGTGACGTTGATAGAAAAATGGTTGGCACAAGACATCGATCAAATCCGGTCGCGTGTCTAATATCTCATTGAATATTGCAGCACTGCTGACGACTTGGTTTTCACCACCCGATTTTGCCTGTTTTACACATAGGAAGGCGATTACATCACAGCGGTCGGTATGAAACGAGAGCTTCTTTTTTGTGTTTGGGCCCCTTGCTCGCGGATCGTCCTCCGTAAAGCCTTCATTTCGAACGGAGAAGACTCGCTCGCCTTTCGCGCTTTGCGAAACAGGTGTTCCAATTACCGACCCTATCTTCAAAAAGATTTCACTAAGCGCGTTGTCATTAAATTTTTCGACCGGGAAATTCTTGAGCAAAACCGCACCTCGGCCGACCTCTAATTCATGTTGAACTTGCAACAAAAAGTCTTTAAAGGCTGGAGAGATTCCTCCATCAGATGTAATCCAATCGCGTCGAAAGACATCATTCCAATGAGGCGACTGCTCGAGTTGAGAGCCTTTCCAAACGCATGGATGGTTGATGGGTTCTCGCAAGTTACCGCCTCGATAAAATGAAGTTTACGTATTTAAAGCAGCAAAAGTTCTGGCCAATCTTATACCCGAGAAGCCTCGGCGTCTTGCAACATCCATCTTACTCACCCATCATAGACTTTCACTCGAGCAAAGGCTTTCAGAGTACGAATCGGTCGGATTTGTAACATCACAAAGTACCATCGATTTGAATCACTTTAATTCGCGATTAGAAGACAAGTATGGCTACCAGAAAACGGTTTTTCACTCTTCTTAGTTTGGGATGTTTTATTGGTGCATTTCTTAGCACAAATAGCTCCAAGGCACATGGGCAATTTGAGTTTCAAAAGGGCGACCATGTCTGTTTCGTTGGAAACGCTCTGGGCGAGCGAATGCAGCACCAGAATTTTTTCGAAACACTTGTTCATCAATCCTACCCAGCGCAGCAGCTAGTGTTAAGGAATCTCTGTTTTCCTGGGGATGAACCGCTTCAGCGAGAGCGCTCACAGAACTTTGGCGACCCGGATGTGCATTTGAACCATAGCAAGGCGAGCGTGATTTTCTTTTTCTTCGGCTTCAATGAGTCGTTTGCTGGCAACCAAGGCATCGCCAAATTTAAATCTGATCTGAAACGGTTGATTTCTGAGACGAAAAAGAAATCGTATGACGGCAAGTCCGCTCCACGAATGGTATTGGTTTCGCCAATTGCGTTTGAGAATACGGGTGATAAGAACTTGCCTGATGGTGAAATTCAAAATGGAAATCTTGAAATGTATACGTCGGCCATGAAGGGAATCGCCACGGAAACAGGGGTGGCGTTTGTCGATCTGTTTCATCCGACCAAAGTGCTTTTCGAAAAGTCGGATGTTCGTATGACACTCAACGGCGCGCACCTGAATGCAGCAGGTTACAAAGCGTTGGCCCCTATTTTCCTTCAACAACTCACGGGCAAAAAGGTCGAGCCTGAATTTGACCGATTGATCCGCAAGGAGATTGCTGACAAAAACTTTCATTGGTGGCATCGATACCGGTCGGTTAATGGATTTTCGATTTATGGTGCTCGCGGGCTGGCCGGGAAAGATGGTTCGAATACGTACAACAATCGCGATGTCATGGAGCGTGAACGAGCGATTTTGGATCAAATGACGGCCAATCGTGACGCTCGAATTTGGGCGATTGGTGGCGGAAGAGAAGTCCCGGCGGCGATTGATGATTCCAATACGCTCCCATTTTTTGAGCCGACGACTAATGTGGGCGGGGCCAATGATCCAAATCGAAAACGTGGAAAACTAGGATCGCTTGATTACCTTTCTGCCGATGAGCAGCAGAAGCTTTTTAAGCTACCCGATGGCTACAAAATTTCCGTTGTTGCGACCGAGGAGGAAATTCCGGAGCTTGCCAATCCGGTTGCGATTAATTTCGATAAGCATGGCCAACTTTGGGTAGCGACGATGCCGTCGTATCCACATTGGAAACCCAAAACCAAAATGGACGATAAAGTCATTATCCTGAAAGATAAAAACCGTGACGGAAGGATGGACGATTGTGTTGTCTTTGCCGATGGACTTCATCAGCCGACTGGATTCGAGATTGGTTATGGGGGCGCGTTTATTGCGCAGCAACCTGATGTATTGTTTTTGAAAGATACCGATGGTGACGAAGTTGCTGACTCACGAGTTCGGAAACTAGTTGGATTTGATACCGCGGATTCGCATCATGGAATCGCCGCGTTTGAATGGGGACCCGCCGGCGGACTCTATTTCCAAGAGGGTACTTTTAAGTATTCGCAGGTTGAAAGTCCGTATGGCTTGACTCGTTTGAGCGAAGCTGGGATTTGGCGTTATGATCCGCGTACCGAAAAATTTGAGGCTCACGTTTCATTTGCGTTCGCCAATCCGTGGGGGCATGTCTTTGATAAATTTGGACAAAATTTTATCGCCGATGCATCACCAGGTTTTAACTATTGGGCGACTCCTATTTCGGGAAATGTGGTACACCCTGATAAACACACCGGTGGTTCGCAGTATCGTCGCCTTAACAAAGCCCGATTGGAGAAACAGGGCGATTACCCGCGATTCCTTGTCAAGCGAACGAGGCCTTCCTCCGGTTGTGAAATTATCACCAGTTCACATTTTCCACCAGAATTCCAAAACAACTTTTTGGTGAACAACGTGATCGGAGAGAGAAGTGTTTTAAATCACAAGATCAACGATGATGGATCAGGTTTCGGTGGTAGTGAGGTCGAACGTCTGGTCTTTTGTGAAGATGGAAATTTTCGACCTGTCGATTTGACGATGGGACCGGACGGAGCGCTTTATATTTGTGATTGGCACAATGCCCTGATTGGTCATCTGCAACATAACCTTCGTGATCCTAGTCGTGATCATTCGCACGGCCGAATTTGGAAAGTAACGTACGAGGGGCGTCCTCTGGTAACACCGCCGCAAATTGCGGGTGCATCGATTCCGGATCTTTTGAATTCGCTGTCGGTCTACGAAGATCGAAATCGCTATCGAGTTAAAACGGAATTGGCGGAACGGAAATCTGCAGACGTGATCGCGGGAGTCAGAGCATGGGTTAAAGGGCTTGATAAATCGTTGCCTGATTATGAGCGGATGTTGCTTGAAGCGTTATGGCAGCACCAATCGCATAATGATGTCGAAGAAGTTCTGTTGCAGCGTCTCTTGGAGTCGTCTGACTTTCGTGTTCGTGCTGCGGCAACCCGAGTTGCATCATTTTGGCGTGATCAATTGAAGAATCCTCTTGCTTCGATCAGCAAGTCGATAAACGACGAGCATCCTCGCGTGAGGCTAGAGGCTGTTCGAGCCTGCAGTTTTATCATCTCCGAGGACTCGTTGGAGTTGGCTTTGGATGCCGTGAAATATGACATGGATAAGTGGATGGCTTACACCGTGGAGGAAACGGTGCGGACGTTGTCTACTCAATTGTCAAAACAACGGATGATGGCGATGCATTTGAAATCAATGGCCACGGATTCTGATCCGAAGATGCCCAAAAACGACATGGATGCAATGCATGATCATATGCTGGCGACGCCGGAGCCGGTTGTCTTTCTGAACAAAGAACGAAAAATCATTCGGTTTCAGCTAGATCGATTGGCTGATTCTCAGTTGCTTGCGATTAAGCCACAACCAGAAAATCCGAATTACGCAATGGTTTCCATGAGTTTGCTTTCGCGAGAAAGCACGCCAGATAAGGCCCGGCAGGCTGCATTGGATTCTTACATGAAGCTAACAGGGGCGAGTCTCGTAAAAACGGTTTTAGACGCGATGGAATTTGCGGAAACAGCTTCTTCTGGTCAGCTGGCGAAGGCTCGACTTGCAAAACTTCTGGCCAGTCAGCCGGTAGTAGTTTTGAAGCAAGTGGAGGATGAACTGGTTTCGTCGGTCGATAAAGATTTGGGTTTAACAGAATTGAGTGGGCTTTATGCGGCCCTGATCTCGATCAAAAATCGCGATGCCGTTGAGAAAAAGATTAATGATAATGCGAACAAGAAAATTGCTTTTTTGAAATCGGTTTCGCTTGTTAAAGATGCGAGATTGAGAAGTGAATACCGGGATGCGGTCGTATCCGCGCTTCGGCAGAAACTCGAGTTCAGAGGCAAGCAACTTAACGAAATTAAACGTACGGCGATCGATACGCTTGCGTCAATTCCATCGAATCAATCAGATTCGTTCGATTTGATTTCGAGGTTTGTTGCAAGCAAATCATTGAAGAACAGCGCGGTAAAGGCTTTGCTTGGTATTCCGGCTAAATTTCGGAGCTCGGCGGCGTCTCAAAAAACGGCAATGGAATTGTTGAAGCAGGCAGAGGCAACAAAGCCAAAGGATCGAACGACAACCGCCTTTCTCGATTCAGCGGAGTTAACCAGCCAGCTCTTGGTGGCATTTCCGGCGACTGAATCGAAAAAACTACGAACTCGATTGCGGACCGTTGCGGTCCGTGTGGTTCGGATTCATACGGTGGAAGAGGAGATGCGATACGATACTCCCTACTTTGCCGTCGAAGCAGGGCGTCCCGTTCAAGTCGTATTGATCAACGAAGACTTGATGCCGCATAACCTTGTAATCACCGCTCCAGATTCGATTCGTGAAGTCGCGGAACTTGCTGGACAACTGGGGCCGACCGACGGTGTAAAAGGAAAGCAATACGTGCCGAAAACGAATTTGGTTTTGCAGGCTACATCGATGGTTCCTGGACGTGCTTCTGAAGCGTTGACATTCACGGCACCGACAGAACCGGGTGAGTATCCGTTTGTTTGTACGTTTCCACGTCATTGGCAGCGTATGAACGGGGTGATGGTTGTTGTGAAAGACCTCGATGCTTGGCAGAAAAATCCAACACCACCAAAAGATCCAATCGGCAGTAATCGAAGCTTTGTCAAGAAATGGGCGATTGACGATTTTTCGGCTGAGCTGGAGGAAGATTTCAAAGGGGCTTCTGAGGCAGTGGGAGCCAAACTATTCAACGAAGGCACCTGTGCCCAATGTCACAAACTTGATGGGGAAGGAGGGGCTGTTGGCCCTGATCTCGCCGAGGTCTTTAAGCGGCAAAAAAATGATCGGGTAGCAGTGCTTCGCGAGATCTTGGATCCTTCCTACAAGATTGATCCGAAATACGAAGTCCATTTGATTCAAACGTTTGATGGATTAACTATTTCTGGAATTATTACTTCTCAAGATCAAAATCAAATTACGATCATCGCCAATCCAGAAAATCCAAAACCAACCACAATTTTACGTGATGACATCGAGGCCATGAAGAAGACGGCATCGTCGCTGATGCCCAAGGCTCTTTTGGATAACTTTCAGAAAGACGAGATTTTAGAGCTGTTGAATTACATCCAGTCGAAGCAGAAATGATATGCGGGCTGCTGGTGGCATATCCCGCACGGTTTGTAATTCCGTGCGCAGCGTCTTTAGTTCGTCCGGGCTATCGGTTATTTCGTACCTTAAGTTGGCGACGGATTCATTTTAGAACCATCGAAAAAACGGCAAAAAACGGAAGGATGGATTCTGCGCGTCGGTCTAAAACAACCGGGCGATTGGTTTTTACGGCTCTAAAACTGATTGTAAAATTTCGTCGAATTCAAGGGCCGTAAAGTCCATCGCTGCCGATGCAGTTGCGCAGAGCCGTTTCTCAACCTCGGCAAGATTGCCATCTACGGCCATCAGTCGGATCATTTCTTTGATCAATTCGACCCTGTCTTCTTCCGATTCGGGCACCACAATTTCTGCTTCACCTGTTGATGCACCGACCAATGCTGTTTCAACATCGTCAGGAGAAATGTTCCACGCTTCGGCTTTCATTGCCAGAAACGTGACTTCCTCTTCTGTGAATTGACCATCCGCAGATGCAAGCAACACAAGGTTATTAAACAATTCAACTTTTGGCACAGAATCGATCTCGATAATAGGGGAGGAACCACATGATTTTACATCTGAATTGGCTGCGTTGCAAAGCGGATCGCCGCGGCACAGTGCCGGGAACCTGTTTGAACCTAAAAAAGTGAAACTCTTTCGCTTCTATGCTTTGCGAATGAAACTCGCCGCATAACTACGAACTTGGTGCCCGTTGAGAACATGAACGTAGCGGAGTTGAGCAATGGTTTCCGAACTGAATTGCCCCATCGGCAAGTGAACGAGGGTTTTCCCAAAACGTTTCGCGAGTCGCCGCCATCCAGGCCCGGGAGGGATCGCCGATAACAACGCAATCGTCTTGCTTTTCGCGTGCAGACATCCGGCAGCAAGGATTCGTTCTTCTAGTGTTTCCGTAAAATCCAACCTCGGATCCGTCCAGATATCTGGGATCTGACGTGGAGGAAAAAGAAATAACGCACCGCCGTAGCTTGCTAAACAAATTCCGGGGCCGACCGGATTGTCTCCGAAATTCGTTGCATAGAAGGCCAGGGTGGATTCGTTCTCATGCTCTGCATACCAAGTTGTCCTCCAAGGGTAGTCGCGTGGGTCTGCAGGGCTATCGAACAACATTACCGCACAATCCAGATTACCCCGATTCGGCGGAAGGACTTTGACATAAATTTCGCCTTCGTACCAATGGCGAAGCGTATCGCGAATGTCGATTCCGTCTTTAATGCTTGAAGTGAATTTCTCAGTTTTGGCCAAATCATTGCCAAGTACCTGCTCCGCTCGATCTAGAACCGATTGACGAAAATTTTCAATCAATTCGTCTTCCGCCGGCCAACTGCACTGTTGGTATGGATTCCACTGTTGTTGCCACTTTTCGATTTCCTTTTCATCTGGTTTCTTTTTGATCGAAAGGGACCTCCATGTCATGGGAACACCCGGCAAACGGTTGGTCATCCCGGCGACGGATCCGTCTGGAAACGCAGTTTGTTCGATGCCCATACGCACCTCGGTTAGATCACTGACATTTTCGTCGTATCGGTAGGTCTTGGCGGTTTCGAAAACATGAAGTGCAAATTGGTCACCAAAGACCTGCTGTGCAGCCGTAACGATGTCAGGCAAATCGGGTGTAAACCGCCGATTTAGTAATGTGATATTTCGTAAATACTTCAAACAGGTGGCCATCAAGTGCGGAGTGATTTTCCGGGCTCGACCCTTGAAATCGGATTGATAGGCATCCCTTGCGGTCAAAAGCAAGTTCTTGATTCCGTCGATTGACAGGTACTGATCACTATCGAGTTCAGACCGTGCTTTCTCGTATAAACTGGTTATGTAGGGCAACTCGCCCAAGTGAAAGTAGAGCGTTTGATTCGCCACACTAAACAGATTCGTTTCATTAACGGACTCATTCTCTTCAGGATTGATTTGACGTTGATTGAACGTGTCTCGAATCCAAGGCCAATCGAGGACATTGCAGATAAACAGAATTGAATCATGTGTTTCGCATAATTCTTTGAGACGCGACGCCATGTAGTTGATTCTTGCAATTCGCTGTGGCTGATCTGGTTTCCTGATGACGGGTAAAATCGCTGCCGAAAATTTTTCTATCGCAACGCGTTTAAGCGAAAAAGAATCAGGCATCATTTGCCCGTACGATTCGAATGACGAAGTTTCCATGTCCACAAATACGCGGGGCATGCGTTCGCCGATCGCGGTTCGAATTGCTGCAATGACCGGTTGGCAGGGATCAACGGGCACGTAGCTGGCAGAGGTTTCACCGGTTTGGGTTTCGTCCTCAGAGTCGGAATCAGAATCTGGCGTCCAACTCTTCTCCGGTTGAGAAAAATCGAATCCGGTATAGTCTTTTTGCAACACAATGGTCGGCGTCGGAAGTCGATCGATTCCGGCCTCGATGTCTTGACGAAATGATTCCGGCAATGGAACGGCAAGACAATCGAACTTGTTTTCAAGCATGATCCGCCGGACCTCCCACGCAAAATCACCGCTTCCATTCACGATTGGAAGGACGGTGATTCGCGGCCCGATTTTTAAAACATCATCCATTGTTTTTGTCATGCCTGCTCAGTGATATAGGGGCAGATCTATTTTATTTGCTGCCGTGAATGTTTTGGTCGAAGTCTTTACGCGGATTCAGGAGACGTATCGGTCGAGCCAACCTGATAGAACACTACCAATCAATTCGCAGTCTTTCGGGTTGTCCGTTAGCAAATGGTTCGCTGATTCCAAATTGATTAGGCTGGCGTGGCCTGCCGTTTGCTCAACGATCGCGTTGGCGTGTTCAATCCCCAGCGTAGCATCGTTAGGTGAGTGGAACGCCATGACCCTTTTTGTGAGCGCCGAGAGTTTAGAAGGCAGATCGTAACTTCTTAATGCATCAACCGTCGACTTTTTGATCAAGTATTCGTATAGGCCGGTATTCACCATCCCTTCACCGGAGTTTTCAACCTCCGGATTTAGACAGTGAATGGTATTGGCGAGATGCGATGTGTCGCTTGGGGATGCGATCACAGCAATCGCCTCAACGGATTCGAATTCCATACCCGTTGCGAGCATTGCCGAACCCCCAAGGCTGTGCCCAATCAAAAATTTTGGCGGTGCAATTTCGCGTTCCAAAAATCGGACAACAGACCGAATGTCTTCAAGATTGTCCAAAAAACTGGTATCCGAAAAGACTCCTTCGCTGTTACCCAAGCCGGCAAAATCGAATCTTAAAACGGCATAACCACGTGATGCAAGAATGCGACTGATTTTGACGATTGCTTTCAAATCCTTGGTGCAACTGAAGCAATGTGAAAAAATGCCAAACGACTTCGGTGGAGAGTTCGGTTCGTCAAGAATCGCGGCTAGTTTGCCCTTTTGACCATCGATTTGGATGCGTGTACTCCGTCGGTCCATAAATGAAAATCCAATTTAAGAAACTTCTGGTCGATGAGATAAAAAGTTTGACTCAGTTAGAGGAGTGGACTCAGTTAAATCGAGTCTCGATTTAACTGAGTTCGGGTTGCAGCTTAAGTCAAACATTCGACCGTCACGTATGTGTTCTGAAGAGCCCGATTAATCCCATTGCAGTTCAATTCATTAAATTGTTTTAAGCTTAATCGGGAGTGCCCAACAACGTCTGCATCATATCGCGTGTTCCCAACGGTCTGGTCGTGACAAACGTCTCTCCTGCTTTGTAGCCGCAGGACATGCCCACTGATTTCGCCATGTCTTCAACTCTGTCTAGTACGTGCTGCTTGTTCGCGGGGAATTGAGTTTCATAGCAACGAATCGAGTTCATTTTTTTCGAGAGCGTGCTGCCTATATTGACGATGAAACTACTACCAAAACCGGCTAAAGTTTGCGGTTCGAACGACAGGCGGAAATAAACTTGTGCCGAAATGGTGTGCGGGGAGGTTCCCTCAAAATCATCATCCCATTTGGTCAGTCGGCTGTAAAATACTGCCGCATCGGTGATCTGCATTGCCTGCCAATGATCGGGCGAAGCCATCGGGGTCTTGTCACCAAATCCGATGACTACTTTAGGGCGATAACGACGGAATTCGGTTGCCAATTTGGTTCTGGACTCGTAGTTGTCAAACAACTTTCGATTGGGCAAATCAAGTGTGATACGTTTGTGGACTCCCAAGCACTCGGCTGCTCTGCGCGCCTCCTCCAAGCGGACGTGAGGGCCGGGCGAATTTGGCGTTGGTTCGCCATCAGTTAAGTCAATGATCCCAACACGATGGCCCTGTTTCACTAGTTTTGCCAGTGTGCCACCACATGCAATTTCAACGTCGTCTGGATGCGCTCCAACTGCGATCACATCCAGGAACTCAGATTCAGACAATGGATTCCTCAATCAAAAAACAAAATGAAAAAAGCCTGCACAGCCAATTGTTTTACAATTGGCTACTTCAATGACTTATTTTCAATTCTATCATTTTTGTGGGAACCGCAAGGATTGGACCTGATCCCATTTCAGCTCAATCGATTTTGATTTTCCGGTTAACTTGACGCCTGTTTGGCCTACTTCAACGGAGTAACCGGCTTTTTCTCCGATGAAATACCGCTCGCCGTCAAACGTGTAGAGAACACCTAAATCACCAATGATCGGTGCGGGAACTTGGAAGTAGACACACGGTGAATTTTGATAAGTCGAGTTTGCCAGATCCACGCCATTGCCGTTTTCTTCCGTTTTCTTGCTCCACAATTCCTCGATAGATGGCGATTCAATCCACTTGTCACCAAGCTTTGCATTTACCAAATCAAAGAACCTGTCGTTCGCGTAGACTTTGTATGCACCCATCGGTAGTTCTGCTTCTGGAGCGATCGCCAATTGCTTGTTCAAACCCCAAATGGCGACCAATTCGTCGTCGTTAATTCTGATATCACTAAATCGGGCAAGTGTTTTCGTTTTAACATTTAGTAACGCGATCGTCCCATCCGAAAGCAATCCATACACCATTGCTTCTGCTTTTGGTTTTAAAAAAATCTTTTGCGCACTGCGTGGTGGAATTGCCACCCAAACGTCATCGATCGGGATGTTAATTTCATCGGCACCAAATGAAACATCTTTCAATACAACGGAAGTCTCATTGATTCCGATTTGCTTCGCTTGAAGGCGTTCACCTTTTTTGGTGACGATACTAAAAAAGCTCGGGTGACCTGCTTCTAATAACGCTACCGGAGTTTCAAAAAAAAGATCATCAATCGCGTAGTCCGGATCGTCCGCCTCTGGGTTGGGGCGAACGACAACCTTTGCGATGGGGACTTCACTCCGGAAGCCAAGGTAATCAGTTCCGGTATCATCGGTCGCAAATCGTGTAATTAATTTGCCTTGTGCGGTGAAAGCCTCGAAGAGCGTGCCATTTGAGTTTACATGGGATACATTGAACCCAACATATTTTGTTCCCGCGGCGAATAAAGGATTGCCGGGAACGCAAAACTTGATTGTGATTTCGCCCTCATAGGTGGGCTCAACATTCGCGATTGAATACTCGCCTCCTTTGCCATCAGAAAACGCATAGGCTTGGATTCCAACATAGGAGTCTTCAAAGGATGATTCAAAGAGAAGCCCTTTGCCTGAAAACAACGAAGATACGTCGATGTTCGCTCGATTCGATTGACCGTCCGGTAGTTTTTCAAAGTTCTCAAACTCCATACCCAGCGGCATTTTGCCGTTGGCGTCTGGGTATCCTTGCTCACGGTTGCCGCCTCCATTACTATTCTCGAGGACGTAGTCGTTTTTGATCGGATTCGTTGAAATGGCCGCGACATTTTTTCGATCGATTTTGATTTTGACATCTCCGTATAGAACTTCGAAGTCAAGTGGTTGAAGTTCGCCATCCCAATTTTTTGGGTCACCCTCCACCTGCATGATGTCAAATGTGCTTGCACCACTATCCGGTCCGTCCGCATTTGCCAAAATCATTTTTACTTTTTCGATCCGCCATCGTGTCTCTTCATCTTCGGGTTGGTATTGTTTGATTATTTGTTCGAATTCCTTCCCCGTTTGAGCAAGCGCAATTTGGGCTCCGATTCGCTGATGGTAATTATCCGACCCAAGCTGTGACAACAAGTTGCGGATCTTCGAAACGCGGGACGTCGACGGTTCTGCTACGAGTGAGATGGATCTAACTTTCGCGATCGAAACAGACCGTTCGGTGATCTCACCGTCTTTAGAGATGTTGTTCCACTTTATTTCTGCATTCGGAAAAACGGCTTCAATCGACGAACCATCTCGGAAGTCAATTCGACGAATCTTTTGAATGGCACTTGGTTTTTCACGAGCTTCATCTTGAGCGGATCGTATCTGTGTGGTTAACAATTGCGTGATGAGCACAAATGCGAAAATATTCAGCATCAGTCGGCGGGCCATTTTTTCGTTTTGAACCATGTTTTGTACGGAGTGCTTCTTTCCATTCATATCAAACATCTTAATCGGTATTTATTATGCAGGGAAAGTGAATTTCGAGCGACTGTCGTTTTCAGACGCAATTCGACATTGGAGCTGCTCATTCCCGTTTTCTCGGCAAACTCTTGTTGAGCACGGCTCACCATTGGTTTGACAATTGGGTGCATTCATCGGTTGCTGTAACGAATCTCTGGTAATGTTGTAAACTAAGATTGACGAGGTGGGTTGACTCAATACCGTGATATAACGGCTTTTTTCAGTCTTGAGCAAGCTGCTTAGTCATGGCTGATTAATCCGACGCTTTTCCGAAACAACAAATAAATGTTTGCAAAAAACGTATTATTCGCAGCCGTTGTCTTGCTAGGGACGGCGTATTTGGCCACCAAGGTCATTCCAAATCCGGAAAAAGTCGCCAACGATTTCGATAATTCGACGGATGTTGAAAGTCTTCGTGCGGTTGCCGTCAGAATTGACAACGCGTTTGATTCCAATTGGAGGGAAAGAGGAATTCAATCCGCTCATTTTGCGGAACCGCTGCAAGTCGCTCGTCGCTTATCCCTGGGGCTGACGGGCACGATTCCATCATTGGAAGAGATTCGGAAATTCGAAAAGATTTCGACCGATGATCAGATCGACTGGTGGGTAAATTATTTGCTAAGTGATGATCGGTTTCACGATTATGCGGCTGAGCGACTCGCGCGTGCTTTTGTTGGAACCGAAAATGGGCCTTTTATTTTGTATCGCCGCCGGAGATTTGTGAGTTGGTTGAGTGATCAGTTAAAAGAAAATCGCCCCTACGATCAATTGGCTCGGCACATCATCTCAGACAGCGGACTTTGGACCGATACGCCTTCTGTGAATTACTACACGGTGACGGTGAGTGATGACACCAAAGGACAACCTGATCCGATTCGACTTGCGGCAAGAACAACTCGGGCATTTCTTGGTTTGCGAATCGATTGTTTGCAATGCCACGACGATGCATTGGGAACCATGGAGTTGGGGACGCCCGATGCCATTCGCACTGGGACCCAAGCGGATTTTCATCAACTTGCCGCCGGTTTTACATCGGTACGGCAGACGGCTGCTGGGCTTCAGGAGACTCGTGAGGAGAACGACTACAAGTTTACATTTTTGGATGAAGTCTCGGAAGAAAAAGTTCCGTTTAAAGTTCCTTTTCAGCAAGAGCTGTTACCGGAGGTCGGAACACGTCGAGAACGGTTGGCGACGTGGATGACCAACCCGCAAAACAAGGCATTTTCCCGTGCAATCGTCAACCGCGTTTGGGCGATGATGTTTGGAAAATCGTTGGTCGATCCCATTGACGACATCCCCCTTTTTGGCGAACGTCCGCCCGGCATGGATTTGCTCGCGGATGACTTTATTCAAAATGGTTATGACCTTCGTCGATTGATTCGAATCATCGCTCAAACAAAAGCCTTTCGCATGGCTCCGGTCGCCGAATTTGAATTCACCGATCAGCATGAATCTAGTTTTGCTGTCTTTCCTAAGACATTGTTGCGACCAGAGCAAGTCGTTGGCGCGGTTGTTCAGGCATCATCGCTGTCGACAATCGATGATGATTCGAATGTCTTTCAGAAATTGATCAAGTTTGGTGACATCAACGAATTCATTACGCGATATGGTGATTCTGGTGAGGATGAATTCCGGACTCGTGGCGGCACGATTCAGCAAAAGAATATCATGATGAACGGAAAGGTAGTTGGTGAGCGTACGACTGCCAACGACTTGCTATTGAACGCGGCTTCACAAATCAATGCGTTCGCCCAAGATGATCAACTCGCGATCGAGATGATCTTTTTAACCATACTTACGAGACGGCCGACAGACGTGGAGGCTGATTTTCTGGGAAGCTTGTTTTCGGAAACCGCCTCGCACAGTGGGGAACAAATGGACGACGAGCATTCAGGGTTTGATCGCAAAAGTATTGTCGAAGACGTCATGTGGACGTTATTCAACAAGGAAGAATTTCAAAAAAATCATTAAGCCGGGACGTCGAACAATTTGCACAGAATCATTCGGATTGGTGCAATCATTTGTTGCAACTCCAATCAGAGAGATAGATCTATGTGTAACAACTCTATTTTAAATGACCCATCCTGCGGAACAGCCGATCATCAAAATCGTCGGACGCTTTTAAAAATGGCTGGGCTGGGGGGCCTGAGTTGGCTTACTCCAATTTCTCAAGCTCTTGCGATTGACGCGGAAAGAAACCAGCGCAAACCAACCGCTAAATCGGTGATCATTCTTTGGTTGAACGGCGCGGCAAGTCAACTGGAAACGTTTGATCCACACCCTGGAACCGATATTGCGGCAGAGTCTAAAGCGCGACCGACCGCTGTCAAGGGACTTCAGCTGGGCGAAGGCTTAGAGCAAACGGCCGATTTGATGAACGACATTTCTCTTGTTCGTTCGCTCACCAGCAAAGAAGGGGATCACGAACGAGCAGTCTACAATATCAAGACCGGATTTCGTCCTGATCCGACGTTGGTCCATCCGTCGATTGGAAGCGTGGTATGCCATCAGCTCGAAAATGTGGACAAGGGTAAAATCGACATTCCTCGACATGTGTCGATTTTGGCGGACAGGGGCGCTGGGCGTGGTGGTTACCTTGGCGATCAATATGATGCGTTCAAAATGTACGATCCCAAAAACCCGCTGCCCGATTTGCAAAAACGAGTCAAGCAAGATCGATTTGACCGAAGGTTGAATGCTCTTGAATTCTTGGAGCAGAATGATCCATTCAAACAGCCAAAAGAAAAAAAGTTTAAATTCGGTGATCCAAACACTCAAGCCGCGCTCCGGATGATGTCCTCAGATCAGTTGAAAGCATTTGATATCAGCGAGGTCCCGGTCGGTATACAAAGAGAATTTGGTGACACACCGTTTGGACGTGGCTGTCTTACCGCACTGCGTTTGATTCAATCGGGCGTTCGGTGTGTCGAGGTGACGTTATCTGGTTGGGATAGCCACGTCAACAATCATGCGCTTCAAGCTGGGCGAATCGAGATCCTTGATCCCGCCTTTGCAGCATTAGTTCGTAACTTGAAGATGCAAGATTTATTTGAGGATACGATTGTGCTTTGCGGAAGCGAATTTGGGCGTACCCCGGAAATGAATCCAGCCGGTGGACGGGATCATTGGCCTCATGGATTCAGCATGGCACTGGCCGGTGGTGGAATTGCCGGTGGCCGCGTTGTTGGCGAAACATCTCCAACGCCGAAACTTGACCCTAAAAATCGCGAGCAGGATTTAAAAAATGTGAGGAAAGTCGAGGACATCCACGCTACCGTATTGAATGCGTTAGGTATCGATTTTCAACAAGAGCTTGATACGCCTGTTGGCCGTCCAATGATCATCAGTAAAGGCCAGGTCATCAAGGAATTATTGGTCTAGCTTGCGATCGAGTCTCGGTCTTCAGGATTGGCTGATCGAACGCTGCGTTTTGAACAGCATGACTCTGTTTGTGTTATGATAATTGCGACGTATTTTGAAAAACTATGATCGCGAATTTCTGACCCAAACCATGCTCTTTCCTGCTATTGTCCGTGCTTGCCTGGTGTTAGTCGTTGTTGCGATTTTCTCGGCATTTGATTTCTATTTCTCGGTTGCTGACGATCGTCCCAACATCGTTTTTTTAATGGCGGACGACCAGTGTGCAAACTCAATGGGATGCTACGGGACTCCCAAGGCCCAAACGCCGAATCTTGATCGACTTGCGAGTGAGGGGATGATCTTTGACAACCACTACGTGACCACCGCGATTTGTATGGCCAGTCGGGCAAATGTCATGACCGGTATGTTTGAGTACAAAACGGGTTGCAACTTTATGCATGGGGCACTGTTACAAGAACATTGGCGGAAATCGTATCCGGTGCTTCTTAAGAAAGCCGGCTACAAAATTGGCTTTGCGGGAAAGTTCGGATTTGAAGTTGCCAAGAGTCCAAATCAAAAAGGTAGGTTGCCAGTTACTGATTTTGATGCATGGGGCGGCGGACCGGGGCAAACGTCCTATCAAACTCGAAAAAATGACGCGATGACGAAATACGCCTCTCAGTATCCACATTCGACGTTGGCATACGGCGCGTTCGGTGCTGATTTCATTGCGGAAAACGCAGACTCGCCGTTTTGCCTTTCCATTAGTTTTAAAGCTCCGCATCGACCCGTCAGTCCGGATCCCCGGTTTGAAAAAGTCTATCAGGATGTGACCTTTGCCAAGCCAAAGAATTTTGGCCGGGCTTATGGTAAGCATTTTTCAATGCAAAGTCGCCAAGGGCGGCAGTTCGAGAGATTCCATAGCTGGGAATACAGCACGAACTACAACTCGGTTATCGCAAAGTATTTTCAACAAATCTATGCAATTGATGTTGCCGTCGGGATGATTCGAAAAGCAATTGAGGAAAACGGCGTCGCGAAAAAAACCATTGTAATTTACACCTCGGATAATGGTTTTCTAAATGGGGCGCATGGGTACGGTTCGAAAGTCTTGCCTTACGAGGAGTCAACTCGTGTGCCACTGATTGTTTTGGACCCGAGAAGTAAGACTTCTGGTGAAAGACTTCGATGCGATTCGTTGACCGGTAATGTTGACTTTGCGCCAACAATTCTCAGTCTGGCCGGATTGGAAATTCCCCAAAACATTGACGGGAAGAGCTTGCTGCCACTTTTTGAGAATCCAGAGACATCGATTCACCACGCTTTACCGTTGATCAATGTTTGGGGGCCAAAAGAGACGTTTAGTTTGAGTGTCGTGACAAAAGAGTGGAAGTACATTAACTGGCCGTTCGTAAATGAAAAAATGAAACGGTCGGAAGAACTTTATGACACCGAACGTGATCCGTTTGAGCTTTCGAATTTGGTCAATGTCCAAGAGGTGTCTGAAAACCTAACTAGCATGCAAAAACTTTACGACAAAACGGTTGAGCATTGGCGTGCAGAATCCGTTTCCTACCATGGTTATCAAGAGTTAGCCAAGTTTTTCAAGCGACAGTAACCACGTATCGATTTTGGATAGAAAATCGAAATGCTGCCAACTTGGCGGTGAGTGCTTCATCCTGAGAAGTCGTTTACAGGTTGAAACAACCTCGATCATTGCGATGGTTTGGGGACTTCAATTGAATAGATACTGACTTTCTTTCCCTCGCTGGCCGTAATCAGCCGTTTACGATCTGGCGTGAAGCAAACCGATTCACTTTGGCGTTGTACAGGTAGCGAAAACATGGTGTAGGATTTTTTGGAGATGGACTCTTCAAGGTTGCCTGAAATAGGAAGATAGTAACCGGCTAGATAATTTTGCAAAACCAGAGCCTTTCCATCGAGTGAA
This sequence comes from uncultured Pirellulaceae bacterium, assembly GCA_905480545.1. Taxonomy (GTDB): domain Bacteria; phylum Planctomycetota; class Planctomycetia; order Pirellulales; family Pirellulaceae; genus JABAAE01. Next base: position 1,329 of record CAJQQR010000107.1, on the reverse strand, counting down.
ATGTCCAAGCCGGTCACCATTTGACCGGGAATATTTCCGATTCTTTTAGCGACCCGTTTTTGCGTTTTTGTTTTGAAGTCAGCCTCAAAAGCAAACAAGGCGGCTTCTTTTGATTGCAGGATCTGTTTCGCTGAAAGCTTATTGGCGACGATGAGCCGATTGCCAATCGCGTCATAGGCGAGTCCTTCGCAATTGTGTCTTTCACCGCCCTCAAATTCGAACTCGATTGTGATATCAGGGCGAATCGTAATGTTCGCCCTTGAATCCAATTTCGGTTCCTTCAAGATGTACAGCGAGAGGTTTTTGCGACGAGTCAGATTGTCTCCAATATCTCCAATAACCAAAGACGGTTCGGCTGAGTCCTTGGGGTGAGCGATCGCGATGTCTTCAAAGTCGACGTTTTTCACGCCGTCCAAGACCACTGTCAATTTGGTCTTTCCGGATTTGTCGACTAGATAGATTTCTGCAGCATTACCAGAGTCATTGTGAACCCAGTAGCAATCGATGTTTTGCACGCTGGGAACAATTCCACTGCATTCAAGGATCCGCTCATCGGTAAACCGCCCGATTTTTTCGATTTGAGCCTTGACGATCGACAACTCAAATTCGCTATCACTGCTAGGATCTGGTCCTGACGCAGCATCGATAAAAAAAGGCGTCGCAAAGAAGATTGCAAACGCCAGCCCGGCGGCGATTCCAGTTTCGTAGATGAATCGAAGTTTCATTAAATGGGCTGGATCGTTGATAACTCTTTCTCGAAGCCGACTCATGTTATCAAAAGCCGTTGGTAGCAGGTACAATGATCACAATACAAAACAAAAAAGAACTTATGAATCATCGGATTTATTTTCGAAAAACACCAACTATGAATATCGAATCCACGGTTTACCGTGCACCGTGCTCCCGTTTTGCGGTGGCTCAAGCGATTATGCTGGCGATGATGCTTGTGCTACCGTTTTCGCACGACGCATTTGCCGATGAAGTCGACTTCGAAAAAGAAATATGGCCAATTTTGCAAACTCGTTGTGTTGATTGTCACAACGGCGATTTAGATGAAGGACAGTTACGACTTGACGCCAAAGCGGCATTTGCAAAGGGCGGCGTTTCTGGAGACCTGCTCGCTACGACCAAAAGTAAACTGCCATTGCTGTTGGCTCGGATCTTGGGCAAAGGCGATTTGCCTCAAATGCCACTAGATGAAGATCCGCTTGGTGCTGATGATATCAAGAAGATCGAATCTTGGCTTGATGCGGGTGCCAAATGGCCAGAGCATATCGGCGAACAGGTTGAGGTTGAAGCAACGCATTGGGCGTATTTGAAACCCGTTGG
>CAJQQR010000106.1 GCA_905480545.1 uncultured Pirellulaceae bacterium | reverse complement strand
TCCAACGATTGCTCGAATCGCATCAATGACATCGCATCACAAAGCGAGACAATGAGCGCGACCGAATCAGAAATCATCTTGCTGATTTGATTTGGATCTTCCGACCACGAAGTCGGATCCGATTCAATTTCAAGCATCCGTTTGGTCAAGCTACTCAGTAACACCAGGAACTCATCAGCTCTTTCGCTTGCTGGATGGTCATCGCAGAGCCCGTTTCGAAAGCAAAAGTTAGCAAAGTCAAATACCGCCGGTGCAAAATCAGAATGATTCAAGCCTTCGAATAGCCCTGGAAACAGCCATTCGACTTCGTAATCGGTTCGCCGCATCAGGGGGGCCAATGCTTTCATCACAACCGTGGAATCAGTCGGTGGTGTGTCGACAATTTCGCGAACAAAGATATCGAGGCCCGACGGAGTTTGGCATGAAGCCAAGACCGCGAGCCACTCCCAACGTCCGGTTTGGGAGCTTTTCAACAAAAATTCCTCGGCGTAATCCAAAGACGAATCATCAAGCCCGTCTTCCGACGAATTCAAAACGGAAAGCGACTGTGTTCCCAAGGCATCCAGAAAAGATGTCGGCAACTGTGAAAGAAATTGCGAAACCAGAGAATAAATCGTTGGTATGTGAAGCAAGTGATTTCGCAAAAATTTTCTCAATCGATCATTGAATTCACTTGATGTGCCATTTGGCTGAAAGAAATCAGGATTAATGTCGGCCGAGGTTTCCGCGTTGTTTCGATCATCGCTTATGTCCTGCTGTTCCGATTGTGCCTTGATCGCCAACTCGAAGATCTGTTCAAGTTCAAGAATGGATTCGTCGCTAAGCTGTTGCAATTTTTTTCTTTCACGTCGTAAAAAATGAGGTTTGTTGCACCTGAACGTTCGGTGTAGGTTTCCTTCAGTTATTCTTCTCGGAAGCTGTTGTGAGAAAGGATGCTATTGAAACAGGGCACTTCAGATCGATCTCAATGTGCCCTCGGAAAATCGAAATACTTCGGCACAGACTTTATAACGGTAACAGACCAACAAAAATGCTCAAGTTACGGAATCGGACTTGACGAAAAACAGGCAAAGTTGGTTCAATCCACAAATTGGGTTGAATACCCAAAGTAGACGCATTGCATCCAAGCGAAGAATCGCTTGGTTTGGTTTTTTGGATGTTGTGCGATGGTTAGTTCATGACGAGCCCACGTGAGTTCGTTATCAGCTTTCTCCTGAGACGTTAGGGAGAAAGAAAATGGTAATTTAACGTCACAGAAGGGAGCCACCATAATGGCAGCTAAAACAGCAAAAAAGTCGGTCGCAAAAAAGACCGCAAGCAAAACGACTACCGCAAAACGCACCGCAAAGAAAACAACCGCAACGGCATCTCCTAAAAAGAAGCCTGCAGCGAAAAAGTCCCCAGCAAAGAAGACTGTTGCGAAGAAGGCAACGCCAGCGAAGGCCACCAAACGCGTCACCGCATCTCCAAAGAAAAAACCGGCCGTAACGAAGGTTGCGACCAAGAAGCCTGCGGCCAAGAAGACCACTAAATCAACGAAGGTCACGACCGCAAAAGCATCTCCTAAAAAGAAGCCTGCTGCCAAAAAGACCACTGCAACGAAGACAAAAGCGACAAAAACCGCAAAAAAGAAGTAATTGCACGATAATCTGACGTTACAAAACGCGTGCAACGTGTTTTAATAAACACAAGGCTGTGGGGCATCCTGCAGCCTTGTTTTGTATACCCTCTATCGTTTTCTAACCCGAAGCGTGAACAACGTACCACTCCAAATTTTGTTGCGGGTGCAAATTCAAGTTTACAAGGAACGTTTTTCACGCGTCGGGTTAGAATTTGGGTGTCAAACGCCGGTTCTCGATTTAGTATGAGCGAGTCGCGCATGGAGTCGAAGTTGGATCCGGTAAGTCAAAATCGGTGAGTCCTGTTTTTCGACGTTTTGAATTGAAGTTGGATAAACGTCTCGGACTTACACAACGCTCAGCAGTTTTCGTGGCGGGATTGAGGCTGAACGTTCGTAATTTTCAACGACATTCATTACGTATTAAACTAGAAAAATTTTGATCAAAAAATCATCGGTCAGAAGACCATCGTCCAAACATTCATCTTCTCAATCCAGTACTCGTCCATCTGCTGAGTCACAGTCTTCGACGAAGAAGCCATCCGCACTAAAGCCAAAATCAACGACAAAACGGACATGCAAGTTGTCTTTTGATTCGATGGATCTTACGCCGGATATGCGTGCTGCTCTTAAAAAAGCTGGTTACGTGGCTCCAACGCCAATTCAAGCCGGATTGTTTCCGTTGGTGATGGAGCAACACGATGTGATTGGCCAAGCTCAAACTGGAACGGGAAAGACGGCTGCGTTTACCATTCCGTTGGTTCAAAATACGGCCGGCATTGATGCCTCCCAAGGACCGTTGGCCTTGGTCGTTGTTCCAACTCGGGAACTTGCACTACAAGTTACGACAGAAGTAGAGAAGCTTTCTTTCAAAAGTGATATCGCAAGTGTGGCGGCTTATGGTGGAAGACCAATCAATCAGCAGGTTGATCGACTGGCTAGAAATCCACAGATCGTCGTTGGCACGCCCGGTCGTCTTATCGATCTCATCAAACGAAGGGCTCTTCGCGCAAACAATCTGGATTACGTTGTACTCGATGAAGCTGATCGCATGTTTGATATTGGATTCCTTCCCGATATCGAGTGGATTTTGAAGCAATGCCCAGCTGAGCGGCAAACTTTACTGCTAAGCGCGACCGTTCCTGACGAGATTTTGAGGCTTGCAAAACGGCATATGTATCGCCCCAAGCTTGTTAACTTTTCAAGCAAGAACGTTTCCGCCGATTTGATTGACCAAAACTATTTCTTTATCGAAGAGCCTTTCAAAATGGACTTGCTTATGGCGCTTTTGGAAAAAGAGCAACCAGAGCAGACAATTGTCTTTTGTCGAACCAAGATTCGGACTGAGAAGATCTACCGAAAATTGTTGAAGATCATGAAAGGTGTTCAGTGCATGCATGGTGATATGAGCCAAAGTGCCCGAAATCGCACGATGCAGAGTTTCCGTGATCGAAAATTTACGATTCTCGTCGCAACGGACGTGATGGGCCGCGGTATCGATGTCTCGGGAATCTCGCATATCATCAACATGGACATGCCAGAGCTCTCGGATGACTACGTTCACCGAGTGGGACGAACGGGTCGAATGGGCCGCGAGGGGGTCGCCTACAGTTTCATTACAAAAGAACAAGGCAACGTGTTGACGGAAATTGAAAAACGAATCAACAAACAGTTGGTCCGCCTTAAAGTCACCGATTACCTCCCAGATTTTGTTGAGGCGAAACCTCGCGACACTACCGCAATCGAGCAAAAAATCAAACGTAAACATCGTCGATCGATTGCATTTTGAAAAACACAAGCAAGGCATCATGACAGGCGAGCGAAGTCCTGTTCAAGCAATCTTGGAGTTCGAGGCCGTGGGAACAAGATACTGACACGCCTCGTGAAGTAAACAGCCAAATTTGGTTTATCGGCGTTTTGTTTTTTGAGTCCACCCTTGATCTGTATGGAGCAAAAATCATTAAGATTTGTTCATGGCAAGCAGCTTGTCATGCAGATCGCTCTAGTCGTTTAGCTATCTAACCGGCTTTTCCAGATATCGCTCTACTGGAACCTCTTTTTTCAAAGTCTCGATGTATTTCTTAAGCGATTCGTCTTGCTTCTGCTTTTTGATTTTCGCCTTGATTTTGTCTTGAGATTCGCTGAACGGGATGTGCCCTTCGTTGCGGCGCTCCAAGACTCGGACAATGTGAAAACCGACCTTGGATTCTATTCGGTCACTTAAATTTTCGACCGGCAAGCTGAAAATTGCTTCGTCGACTTTTTCGTGAACGATGCTCCCCTTGGTTGTCCAGTCGTTCACCCCACCCTTGTCTGCATTGAAGCCGTCGGACGATTTTTTAGCAACAGCAGCAAAGTTTGCTCCATAAAGAATTTCGTTCCCGATTTGTCCAATCGCCTGCCAAGCAGCTTCTTTGGATGCGTGTTTGTCAAAGTTGACTTGAATATGTTCCCAGCGAACTGCTGCAGGAATGTAATAGTCTTTGCGGTTCGCGTTGTAATATTCGAGCATCTCAAAGTGGGTGATCTCAGGTTTCATATTGATTTTGTCTTTGACAAAGAAACCGGCAAATTGACTGTTCACCCACGCTTCACGCGCCTGTCGAAGTGAAGTTCCTAACTTTCGAAGTTTTGCTTCTGCCTCGGCTGGTGTTTCGACTTTTAGGTTTTTCATTATTTCGGGCATCCGCAATTCGGCAAACTGCTCACGAATAGAGCCGATGATTTCTGGCATTTTGGATGAATCAGGAATCGTTCTGACAGCGTCAACAAAAAGTAATTTTTGCTCGATTGCTCGCTCGACAGCAAATGGAAGAGCTTTTTCCCGCTGTTCGTCCTTGAATTCTTCAGGAGCGCCAGCCATATTCGCTTCGATCAATTGATTGATGTCCGCGATCACATCAGCTCGGAAAATCGGATAGCCACCAACATTCGCAACGACCGTGCCCGGCTTAAATTCACTGCCTTCGCTTTTTGGACCGTTCGAAGGTCGCGGAGGATTGGTTCCCACGCTATTTTCTGACAAACTCTGGCGGTTCAAATTTGGATTGGACGCAACACGCGGAAACGTTTGATTCGTTTGCCTTGCACCCTGTTGTTCTCGGTTAAACTCTGGACCACCACTGGGTGGAAGTCCCCCTGTGAATCCACTGCCTTGATTCGAACCGGTCTGGCTTTGAGGGTTCGGTGGCGAAAATTGCCGTGCAGCAATCGGATATGCAACGACTAGATTGCAAATGAAAAGAACGGCGAACATCTGAGTCGCCCTAAATTGAGTTGACTTCATCCTTGAAATCTCATCATATCGTTTGGTTCAATGCTGGCTTGATTTGACGGAAGTCGCCTAAACCCCAGCATGGAATATGAAATTGAAACTTGATCTAAGTGAAAAAACGTGGCGGAGTTTAGTTCACGCCTTGATCTGGCTGCAAGATCGTTTTTAAGGATTTGATCAACCGATCGGGATCAACTTTGCCCTCCTTCAGTTTGATGTAAACGGAATCTTGGTCAGCAATACGAAGCTTATTACCGTTGACCGCACGTAATTGTTCGATTCGATTTCGATCTGAATATTTAAAAACTAAAAATCCATCATCGTCGAGATAAATTGAAGTAATGCCCCAAGTCGCCGCTAGCAAACGCAGTTTTGCTAGCACGAGCAGTCGTTTTGCCGATTTTGGCAACTGCCCAAATCGATCCTTCAATTCGTTTGCCAGTTGTTTGATCTGTTGGAAGTCGTCAATTCGCGTCATACGTCGATAAATGTCGATTTTTTGACGACGATCCGATACATAATTGTCCGGCAGAAACGAAGAGCCAGGCAGATCGATATCTACGTTGATGTCCAAACGCTTGGGCATTTTTTTCAAATGACGTACGGCGTTTTCCAAGAGCTGGCAGTAGAATTCATAACCAACTGCTGCAATGTGACCGCTCTGTTCGGTGCCTAAAAGATTACCCGCACCGCGAATTTCCAAGTCTCGCATGGCAATAGCGAAACCTGCACCCATTTCGCTGTATTGCTGAATTGCTTGCAGGCGTTTGGCCGCCGTTGGGTTCAGATGTTTTGCAGGATCCACCAACAAGTAACAGTAGGCCTGCCGCTGCTCACGGCCAACCCGGCCGCGAAGTTGATGCAAATCGGACAAACCGTAGCGATCTGCATCATCAATAAAAATCGTGTTCGCGTTGGGAATATCGACACCGCTCTCGATGATTGTCGTCGCCAAGAGCACATCATACTTGTGATCGATAAAGTCCTTCATTACCTGTTCCAATTCGCCCTCAGCCATTTGACCATGGCCGATCACGACGGACGCATCAGGGACAATGTACTCAATCTTTTGCTTGATTTGCTTAATGTCGCTGATTCGATTGTGAACGAAAAAAATTTGGCCGCCACGATTTAATTCACGATGAATCGCTGACTTGATGACTTGTTCGTCAAATCGAATCGTACGTGTCTCCACTGACTTACGATTCTCGGGTGGTGATTCGAGATTCGAAATATCTCGAACGCCCACAAGTGACATGTGCAATGTGCGAGGGATCGGGGTGGCGGACATGGTCAAAACATCGACCATCGCCTTCAATGATTTTAGGCGTTCCTTGACATCAACGCCGAAGCGTTGCTCTTCGTCGATTACAAGTAGTCCCAAATTGAAAAAATCGATGTCCTTCGAGGCAAGTCGATGCGTACCCACCACAATATCGACACGTCCCGTGCGCAATCCTTCGGCCGTTTCTCTTTGTTCCTTGCGGGTACAAAACCGGCTGAGTTTTTCGATGGTGATTGGAAAATCCTTCATCCGATCACGAAACGAATTGAAGTGCTGCTCGACAAGAATAGTCGTCGGCGCGAGCACCGCGACCTGAAAACCATTTTCAACCGTGCGAAACGCGGCCCGCATCGAGACCTCTGTTTTCCCAAAGCCGACATCGCCGCATAAAAGACGATCCATAGGCTTGGCCGTCTGCATGTCGATGCGAATGTCTTCGATGGAAGATAATTGATCCGGAGTTTCGCGAAACGGGAACGAACGCTCGAATTCGTGTAGCCATTCGGTCTCTTTTGAAAAAGCAATGCCAGGCCGAGTCGCCCGTTGCGCGGAAAGTTCCAGCATCTCGGCGGCCATGTCCTGAACGGCGGATTCAGCAGCTTTCTTTTGCTTCACCCACGATTTCCCCCCGATTTTTGCCAACCGCGGGCTCGTTTTGGTCCCGCCAATGTACTTTTGAACCAAGTCAATTTTGGTTGCCGGCACGTAGATCTTGGTGCCGCCATCGAATTGCAGTTCCAAATGTTCTTCGACGATGTCGTCTTTTTCCAGCATCTTCAAGCCGCGATATCGTCCGATACCGTGTGCAATATGGACGATCAAATCGCCGTCTTGCAAATCAAGAAAGCTGTCAATTGCTTTCCCCATCCGCTTGCGACCGCCGCGCTGCAACTGCCCGCGATTAAACAGGTGATCGCAGTCAACGACTAAGATCTTCTCAGACGATAATCGGAACCCCGTACGCATATCCCCAACGACGTAATTGAGCCGACCGGTCACTGCGGTCCGCGTCGTTCCCAACATTTCTCGGAGGCGTTCGATTTCGCCTTCCGACCGAGCGATGACGAAGGCTTCAAATCCATCCGCAAATTGATCAAGGCTTACTCGGATTTCACCAAGATCTCCGTCGATGCGGCCAACCGTCTCGATTGGGAAGCGACAGTGAGTCGGGGACGCGCCCAATGACAATTCCGCCGCGGTTGCAAATGCTCGCTGCATCAGCTTGGATTGTACTTCGCGAAGGCCAAAAAAATCGTCTGGGTTGGCGACGAGTTTAAGGTATTGCTGGGCTTGGTTGTCGACTTCTTCTGGATCGAGTATCAACACCCAAGCGTCATCCGCCAAGAAGTCAACAAACTGGGCTCGTTCTTTGAAATGATGATTCAGCGTCGTGATGTCGATATGCTTAACGGCGCGGAGGCTGCGTTGCGTTTCCTGATTGAACTCACGAATGGATTCGATTTCATCATCAAACAATTCGATACGAATCGGAATCGTCCAATCGTAAGCAAAGATGTCGATAATGCCACCGCGAGAGGAGAATTCGCCTGGTAGTTCTACCGCCGTTGTCGAATGAAAGTTGTTATCGGCAAGCCAGCGGAGTAGTGCATCCACATCAACCGTTTCACCCACTCGGAGCGTCCTTGAATTCGATTGAATCGTTTCCGCGGTAGGGCAAGCGGCGAGTAAGCTTTTGATTTCGGCAGCAACGATTTTGGGTGCCGAACCAACGAGCATTTCTTTGAGTAAGCCAATTCGTTGACCGAATTCCTGATCAACGAGCGGCCGATTTTGATCGAAATCGAAATGCGGAAAATCTACAACGCGTTGTTTGGAATAAAGCTTGACTTCGCGGTGAAGGTCGCCAACCAAGTCCATGTCCGGCGTCACAACAACTAGGGAAGTTTTGCAATGCCTCGAAAGTTCGCTGACTAGAAGCGCGCACGCTGACCGCGGAACTCCTTCAAATGAAGCGGCCTCACCTTTTTGTAAAGCGGCAATACATTCGTCAAAGCCCGTCACATTGGATAGGCGGCGACCCAAATTTTTCAAAGTCGTCGCCGCCTCGGCATGAGGGACGACTTGAGACATTTCAAAATTGTATTCCATCCTCAAAATTTTGAAATGGCGATGTCAAAAAGTCGGGTAGCGAATTACCCAAATGAAATGCGGCAAGTTGCAAAAGTCCGGGAAAAATCAATTTTGGATTTTGTTTTTCGCAAATGTAATGAAAAAGTTTGGCTCGGTCTCCGTTCGACCTCAAGAACCGGAGGTGATATCCCTTTACAGTCACTTCAAATGCCAACACCTAACAGTGCAATGGCGGTTGCATGAACGGTTACATTGGCAACCTTTCGGTTTTAAAGGGCTACTTGGAAAAAATCATCGAACAGTTCCAGCGTAAAGATTATTTAGAGTCGCAGCGATGAGGAATTGACGCCGATGATCCGCGTTGGCAATTCAATGAGGTGAGGGCCTATGCGACCTCTCGAAAAGAAAGGTTTCGCTCCGATCGGTTGTTTAAAATCCGCGACGGAGCCATTTTTGATGACTGTTGTAGTTATCGGCAACAATTGAAACGACGCGCCTTCGTGCTGTTGAAACCATCTCGCATGTCGCCATCTTCGACACGGGTAGGTTCTATGGGCGAACAAGCGACTCTCAGGAACTGGTGCGATTCGCTTCCCTCCATTTGAGCTGGGCTTCCTTTGTATGTCTACAAAATTGTGATGCGAGAGTCCGTAAGGTCATTCTCTTTCGTAGGTCATCGGACTTCGATGAATTGAGTAAATTTATAGGCGTTTGAATTCCAATGGCTCAGTATCTTAAGTACAAATTTCGAAACACAACGCGTGCCTTTGGCAGGCCGTTGTCCAAATGACTCGACCGTTGATCCGATTAGAGAATCTCGAATACGAATTGTGTTAAGCTAGTTTCCTTTTTTGTTCTTTTCTTCTGAAGTTCACAATGGCGGTTGCGGCCTTAATCACGGATCAGTCTCAAGTCGACGAACTTCTTTTCTGGGGCAAGCTTTTTTCTGATATTGAAGAGAGTGCCTTGCTACTGATCATTCCTGAGCGGTCAGATACGTCGAAGTCGCTGCAAAATCCGGAACGCGAACCAAGCGAAAAAGACTCGTCATTGGTCAAAATCGCTGTACGCAAGTTGGCGATTTTTCGAAAACAAAATTTGTTTGAAGCCTCAAATTCAGGCGAACGATCAAACGATGAAAACGAAACGGAGTCAGGTGATGGGTCTGCAACGATATCGATCAACGTTCTTCGCGACCCAAAGCCCGGATTGGCGTTGGTCGACCGGATTAAAAAACTTGATATCGATTTGTTGATCCTTCCCCGCGTCGCGAAGAAAAAAGGCTCATCCGAAAGTGATTCATGGTGTCAAAGTCTTTATACGCGAGCGCCTTGTGAAACACTGCAAATTGAATCTGAGGTACCCGATACGGACGCTTCGATCGACGTTTTGATCACCGTAACGGGAAATCAAGACGATGCTGTTGCGATCCAGCGAGGACTTGCCATTGCGAACGCAACCAATGGAAAAGCGACCGCGATGTATTTGGAGCCGGAAATCGATGTTGTTGCTGAACAAGTCGGTCAAAAGAATTTGGAAAAGATTTTGAAGAGTAGCATCGGCGCAGATCAGTCTGAAATCAATCAGAAAGTTGTGTTGGCCAGCAGCCTTGCTAGTGCTTTACAAAAAGTCGATTTGTCAGAGTATGACTTGGTAATTTCAGGTGCTCGATGGCAGCGCGAAGTCAATCAACTTTTGAACATTCCGATCAGCTCAAAGAAAGATCATCCGATTGGCGTTGCCGCGATCCGCGCTAAAACACGTTATACAAATCAGTTTATCAATCAATGCGAACGGATGGTCGAACGATTTGTTCCACAGCTTGCTCGGGATCAGCGAGTCGAATTGGTTCAGCGTATTCAGTCCAGCTCGCAATGGGATTTTGATTTTGTTGCGTTGATTTTCCTTTCAACTTTGATCGCAGGCTTGGGTTTGATCCGAAACTCGGGTGCAGTGGTCATTGGCGCGATGTTGGTCGCTCCGTTAATGACGCCGATCATTGGCGCGGGGTTAGGGCTGGCTCACGGAAATATTCGCTTGATCAAGACTTCCTTGCGGACGGTTTTACGAGGTTTTATTGCTGCATTCGCAATTGGAACGTTTTTGGGATTGCTGGCATGCAAAGAGATCACGCCGGAGATGATGTCGCGAGGCACGCCTAACTTTCTGGATTTAGTCGTTGCGTGCGCTAGTGGAATTGCCGCCGCGTATGCGCTTGGTCGCCCGAATTTACTTTCAGCCCTGCCAGGCGTCGCGATCGCAGCCGCACTCGTTCCACCGCTGGCGGTTGCTGGAATTGCGTTGGCAAAGTTGGAATTGAAATTGGCGGAGGGGTCTTTGCTGCTGTTTTTGACGAACATCGTTGCGATTATTTTGGGCGCAACGGTGACGTTTTGGACGGTTGGAATCCGTAGCGTCAAAATGGATAAACCGACACCGACATGGCCACT
>CAJQQR010000105.1 GCA_905480545.1 uncultured Pirellulaceae bacterium | reverse complement strand
AAAAGGGTTTGAAACTCAACATATTGATTCAATAACTTGTTTCGGGATGAAGTTTCGTGAGTATATCAAGGTCACCACGTCATAAAAGTCCGCTTTCACACGGAGAATTGAACACGGTATCGATTTGGCCTATCCATATTCGGCCAAGGAACCAGAGGCGTCGCTTCGAATCTGCGAGGGCTACGATTCTGCGAGGGCTACGATTCTGAACGATCCAACGTTGATTTGCACGGTGGCTTAACCGTTCAAAAGATAGAAATGTCAACCGAGCTTCCGATACGCTGGCCATTCTTTCGCAAAGATGCTTCCGTTTCCAAACACGATAAATCGGCACCGTTCTTGCCTGAACCCCAAGAATTGCAATAAAATGCCGCCTTGATAGAAAATATTCAGCTGAAACCCACATAGAAAATTTCAATGGCCAAAAAGACGGCGATCCAACCCACTCGCAGCGAAGACTATCCATCTTGGTACCAACAAGTCATCAAGGCCGCTGACATGGCCGAAAACTCTGATGTTCGGGGATGCATGGTGATCAAACCGTGGGGCTATGCCATTTGGGAAAATATGCAAGCCGCTCTCGATCGCATGTTCAAAGAGACCGGCCATGAGAATGCCTACTTTCCGCTTTTTATACCGCTACGATTCTTGGAAAAAGAAGCTGAGCATGTCGATGGATTCGCAAAAGAATGTGCCGTCGTTACGCATCATAGACTGGAGCCGGGTCCTGACGGCGGACTAGTTCCGGCAGGAAAACTGGAAGAACCGTTAATCGTGCGTCCCACCAGTGAGACGATCATCGGCAGCAGTTTCGCTCGATGGATCCAATCATATCGAGACTTGCCACTAAAGATCAATCAATGGGCAAACGTAGTACGCTGGGAATTGCGAACGCGAATGTTTTTACGCACGTCAGAATTCCTTTGGCAAGAAGGCCACACCGCCCACGCAACAAAGGAGGAGGCCCTCGAAGAAACGCGATTGATGCTGGACGTGTACGCTGACTTTGCGGAGAACTGGATGGCAATGCCGGTCATCAAAGGCGAAAAAACGGACGGAGAACGATTTCCCGGTGCGGAGTCTACACTGACGATTGAGGCGATGATGCAAGATCGAAAAGCACTGCAATCCGGAACCTCTCATTTTTTAGGACAGAATTTTGCTAAGGCTCAGGAGATAAAGTACCAGGACACTAACGGAGAAGAAGTTCACGCTTGGACAACTTCATGGGGGCTTTCAACGCGAATGGTCGGCGCATTGATCATGACTCACAGCGATGATGACGGTTTAGTTTTACCTCCACGCTTGGCTCCAAAGCACGTGGTAATTTCCCCAATCTACAAATCCGATTCGGATCGAGGGCAGATTTTGGATTACTGCAAACAGATTGAAAATGCTTTGGCCGAAAAATCGTTTCACGGTGATCCCGTAAAAGTGATGATCGACGACCGTGATATGAGAGGCGGAGAAAAGAAATGGTTCCATGTCAAACGGGGCGTTCCCATTCGCTTGGAAGTTGGCCCCAGAGACATCGCCGATCACAAAGTTTTCATGAGCCGCCGCGATACGGGTGAGAATCAATCGATTGACAAGAACGAATTCATTGCTGAAGCCGTTAACATTTTGGCGAACATCCAGAACAATCTTTACGAACGTGCATTGAAACTGCAAAAAGAAAATACTGTTCGCATTGATTCTTTGGATGAGTTCAAAGCGTACTTTACGGCCAAAGATAGCAACAAACCTGAAATCCACGGCGGTTTCGCAATGTCACATTGGTGCGAAGATCCGGCTGTTTATAAAGTTCTGGAAGAATTGAAAGTGACGATTCGTTGCGTTCCCTTCGATGAACCGGAGGAAAATGGTGTTTGCATCTTCACAGGAAAGCCAAGCACGAAACGTGCGGTATTTGGAAAAGCATATTAGCCTCCAGCATCAAACGTGACTCAAGAAGTCGCACACGTAAACGGATTCTCTGATGGCGAATTGTCTGACTCTTTTGCAAGCATTGTGATCTCGGCCGCCGTTCGACTTGACATCAACGCTTTACCCAACAGCGGGGCAATTCAGATCCTGAATGTCATTGCTCGCGATGCGGCCATTTTGAATAACCCTCGATAATCTCAATCCCCCAGTTGCCATACCAAGAATACCCGCCGCGGCGTTCCGGACCGATCTCTTGGATATCGAATTTCGGAATTCCGTCGCGGTCACAAAACATCGGGCGTAGCGTTTTGATTTCATAAAATCGTGCCCAAATTGAACTGGCGGTAGAGTCTTTAATGAGACAAGGTTTATCACTGCCTTTTCTATAACGAAAACCTTCGATCTTGTTTGATTCGAACCAGGCAATCCCGTGTTTCACTGCGAGAATTGTTTCAGGATCAGGATGATCAATGCTCATTAGAAATTTCAGGATTCCGGCGCTCTCAGCGCCACTCAGCGATTCAAGTTCGTAGCTGCGCGCACTTGCTGGAGCGAGTGTGTTTTCATCATGCTGCGCACACCAAACGGTTGGGTTTCCGTCCACCACAATCTGGCATTTTAGAATGCAATCTAAACCGAGCGCGATTGCGATATGGGTTGCGTCGCGACGGGACTTATCAAGGAATTTAAAGTCCGCATTGACGGCGGTATCTCGAAGAATTTCCAGGATCCCGACCATGGTGCCATCGTTAAATGTAATATGCCGATGATACTGTTTACTGAGAGGAAAATACTGGGGCCAACCTCCGTTGGGATATTGTGCATCGAGAATGTGATCGTATCCCTTTAGAAATGCCTTTTTGTAGTCCAAGTCGCCGGTCACCCGAAAAGCACGTGCAAGAGCCCTGAGCTCGCCAATGGTTGCCCCATTGTCAAACGTGCCTCTCAGCTTCGAACGGTCTCCGGAAAACTCCTCTCGAGTCGTATCCCTATTCTTCGGCCAAGCACCGAAATCTGACTGCCATGAAATGATGCATTTCATGGCCTTTTCTGCCTCAGAACTCCGAAACCAACGATCGGGCTTGCGAATGAGTTTTTCGGCCGGCGTATCCGCATTAGCCCAAGTCCCGGTCGCGAGAATCACTAACATGAATACCGAGATCCCCTGCGTCATCTTTTCCCTTTTTCGATCAGTAATTGGTCAGCTAAATTCAGAAAACATCATTTACGTCGTAAAAGCACTCACGTGTAAGTCGTAAAAGTACTCACGTGTAAAATGCGAAGGGCCTTTCGAGCAACCTATTTTCCGCCGCTGATGCAATACACTTTGCTGGCCGTACGAATCAATAAATTTCCGTTGGCAATCGCCGGCGTTGCACAACATAGCTCTTCCAGATCGTTGACTGCGATTTCGTCATATTCTTTTCCTGCCTTGATAACGACTGTTCGTCCTTTTTCGTCCAGAAAAAACACTTTGTTGTTATAGGCCCATGGGGATGAGGTAAAGGTCATCGACCTTTTGAATCTCTTTCGGCCATAAATCTCTTCCCCCGTTTTTGCATCATGCAAGGTAATAAAACCACGGTCAAGCAAAGTGTAGTACAGTCCCTTGTATACGATGGGTGAAGTATTGTAGGGACCAATTTTTGGATCAAACCACTGAATAAAATCATTTGACGTTTCGCCATCTTTCAGGCTGATGTCGCCGTTGGCACCAGGCTTAATTGCAATGACCGGTTTGTTTCGATCCTGAAAATAGCCGGATGTAATGTAGAGCAACCCATTACTGGCAAATGGAGATGGAATAACAAGATTGGACATTCGACCATCAAATTCCCAGATCTGTTTTCCACTTAGGTCATAAGAACGATTCCGATTCTTGCCACAAACGACAATTTCTGTTCGCTGGTCGTTTTTCCAAACAAACGGTGTCGCCCATGTACTTTTTTCGTCGCGAGGTGCTTTCCATCGTTGTTTGCCTGTTACGGTGTTGTACGAAACAAGAAAAGATTCCTCATTGTTGTCATAAGCCATGATGACCTGGTCCTCGTGAAGAACTGGAGATGCTGCTGCACCATACCCCCAAAATGTCTTACGCGATTTGATTGGAACATTCCACAATTGCTTTCCTTGAAAATCCAAACAATACAAACCAAGATCACCAAACAAAACATAAAGACGCTTACCGTCGGTAACGGGAGTCTCCGATGCATACGTGCTTTTGGGATGACGTGGAAAATCCGGCGCAGCTTTGTGCACTTCTTTTTGCCAAAGCTTTTTTCCTGAGTTCAGCTCAAAACAATAGACCATCCAAACATGAATACCTTTGGGAGGCTCAGGACGCCCCCGGCCAAGGTAAAGCCCTGCTTTTGGAGTCTCAACTTTCTCCGTATTGATCACGGACGTCACAAAGACTTTGTTTCCCCAAACGATTGGACTCGACCAGCCCCATCCCGGTACGTCCCTCGACCATTTTACGTTTTTCTTCGTATCCCAAGTTGTCGGCAACCGAGGATCATCCGCAACCACTCCAGTCCCATCGGCACCGCGAAACCGCGTCCAATTCTTCGCTGGATTTAAATCTTGTCCTCTTCCCCACTCCGACAGCAGCAACATTCCCACAAAAACAGTCTTCACAACTGCTGAATGGTTTAAAAAAATCATGATGTAAATCCTACGCTACAAAGGTTTTAACAAATTTGGTTACCGCGGTAGATCTTAACATCGATTGACCTGTATGACGTGCAGAATCAAATGATGAAATTGCGGCAAACGGTTGGAATAAGTCCAAAACGGATTTTGAATTGGTATCAACAGTCAACGGATTCGAGAAACCAGGGAGTCCTTCTGATTGCTAAAAATGTTCCACTCACTTGCGAATGACCAAGAGAGATCCACTGCCTGTCACACTCCTGACACTATTTTTGACCTGACGTTTTATCATTCATGCCAAAACCTGTTTCACAACGTGTCCATGCACATTGGTAAGCCGTCGCTCCAATCCGTTGTGGTAATACGTTAGGCGTTCATGGTCGAGGCCCATCAGGTGCAATAGCGTCGCATTGAAGTCATAAACACTGGTTTTATCAACAGCCGCCCTGAAACCGAACTCGTCACTTTCGCCAAAGCTAAATCCTCTCTTGACACCTGCTCCTGTCAGAAAACAAGTGAATGCGTTCGGGTTGTGGTCGCGTCCGGTACCGTTGGATTGCAGAAATGGCATTCGGCCAAACTCCGTGGCCCAAACAACGAGTGTATTCTCCAATAAACCACGCTGTTTCAGATCCGCAATCAATGCGGCGGTTGGCTGATCCATGATCTCAGCCTGCATGGAATGAGTTTTTAAGATATTGGAATGAGAATCCCAATTGGTGATTCCATTACCGCCCGATGGATCACTTCCGTTGAAAAGCTGGACAACCCGAACACCTTTTTCAATCAGCCGTCGAGCCAGAATACAGTTCCTCGCATATTGACCGCGAAGTTCACTGCCACCTTCTACACCATAATGTTCCAAGGTCGCTTTCGTTTCGCCGGCCAATTCCATCACGTCGGGCACCGACGTTTGCATCTTTCCGGCCAGTTCATAACTGGCAATTCGACCGGCAAGACTGGAATCACCGGGAAACTTTTCCATGTGCTTTGCATTCAGCCGAGTCAAAAGATCAATCGTCTTGCGGTCGGCTTTCGCCGTCAAAGAATCTGGCCTTTTCAAGTTATTGGGCGGGTTTTTTGCATTGAAGTCGGTCCCTTGAAACGCGGCAGGCAGGAACCCGTTTCCAAAATTATTCTTTCCGCTTCGAGCCAACCCACGTGGGTCATTGATGGCCACAAACGCGGGTAGCTCTTTATTTTCCGTACCTAACGCGTACGTTACCCATGAACCAAACGACGGAAATCCCTCCATTGTGAAACCGGTGTTCATGAAGTTCTCACCCTGAGGGTGAGCGCTGGTATCGGTTGAAAGCGAATGAAAAAAGCAAAAATCATCAACTTGCTTTGCGAGGTTCGGAAGCAACTCTGAGACCATCTTTCCCGTCTCGCCACGCGGCTTGAATTCCCAAAATGGTTTGGCAATGTTTCCTGTAGGCCCCTCAAATGTGACCTCAGGCAACCCAGGCGGCTTTTGACCGTGCAGCTTGATCAGGTCAGGTTTGTAGTCGAATGTGTCGACGTGGCTGACCGCTCCCGGAAGGTAAATGACCAAGACTTGCTTTGCAGGGGTTTCAAAATGCGATTTGCGAGAAGCGTATGGATTGTTCGGATCAATCTCTGGACGAATAGGTGATTTGCCGCTCACCGTTTGCGGATCATCAGCAAGCAAGCCATCGCCATCCAAAAGGCTCGCCAAAGCCAAACCAGCGGTTGAAAGCCCAGCCGATCCGATAAAACAACGACGATCAAGTAGACGCCGACCGTGAGAAGACAATTGTTCTGGGTTTGTCATAAAGTTGTTTAAGGTAAAAAAGCGAATTCGTTAGAATTAATGATTGCTCGAGCCACAAGCGATAAACTTTCTTCTCGGGCGAGCGATAAACAGGCATCCAGTTCCTCTTTGTCGGGCATCCTACCCAACAGCAGTCCAAAACATCGCTTGACCGCTTCGGACTGATCACCAGGTGAATCTCGTTGGGCCCGATCTGCAATTCGTTTCGATTGTTCGAGCACAAATGCACTGTTCATCAGATTCAGAGCCTGCAGCGGTGTGGTCGATACAGGACGTTTCGCTCGAACTTGTCCGCAGTCAGGAAAATCAAACGCCGTGAACATTCGGTCGTCCACGCGGCGCATTCGCTCTTGGTAAAGCATTCGCCTCCAGGTTTCTGCACCATGATTGTCGACGACTTCCCATTGAGCGTACGTCTTTTTCACATTATGGATCCGATACCCTCGGCCGCCTACCGTTTTGTCGAGTGAGCCGGAAGCTTGAAGTATCGCATCGCGTATGACCTCGGCCTCATTTCGCTTCGGAGGAAAACGCCACAACAGTGCAGAACCCGCATCAATTTTTAGGCCCTTGGGATTCGGAGCACTAGACTGTCGGAACGCACCTGATATCACCAGCATTCGGATCATCGACTTTATTGACCACGGCCTCTGATTCGAAGCGGTAGGTTCAACAAATTCGGCTGCCATCCAATCTAGCAAATCAGGATGGGTTGGAGCCGCACCAGCTTTTCCAAAATCACTGGTTGTGGGGACGATTCCGCCGCCAAAAACATGATGCCAAAGCCGGTTCACCATGACGCGAGCGGTCAACGGATGATTCGAATCTGCAACCCATTTCGCAAATGTTGCGCGACGTGTCGCACCACCGTCATTTGACGTTAGTCCCAAATCGCCACCAAAGATTGCTGGACCAGCCGGCATGACTTCATCTCGCGGACTTTCCGGGCTTCCACGCAGCAAAACCCGGGTAAGCTCCGGGCGAACAAAACGCCCGACAAAACTTGGACGCGGTCCTTCTTCAGATAGAAGTCCGATCAAACGTTGGATCTCGGTGACAATTTTTTTGCGATGGGAATACTTTTCATTCAGTTTTTTGTTGACAAACCAAGTGCCTATCCACGGCTGCCATTTTCCGTCCTTCGTAAAAATTTCCATGTCGTATTCATAACGCGGCAAAAACGGTCTCTTCTCCAGATAATCAGTGCCGTAGAAATATTCACGATTGCTGCTGAGCCTTAGCCGGTTGATCACTTCCAGCGTTTCGAATTCGAAACCAACCCACGGTCGCTTGTTACCCTTTTTATCGACCTTAGCTCGCCAAGCCATCGTTCCATATTTATTGTCGTTAACGCGTTGAATCGGGTGACGTCCGTCTGTTCCCTTCAGCGGATACCCAGAAACCTTTACGTTTCGACTTGAACTGGCAATATTTTTGTTGTGTTCATTGGGTCCAAGGACTTCTAATTCATCGAGTCCGACGTTATTCATTTTAAAACGAATGCGAATAGCCTTAGTCGTTACCTGCTTAAAATGCAATTCACGGTAAGCGCCCCAATCTTCTTCCCAGCCCCCCAATTTACGAAGCTCTTTCCGTAGGGCTTCAATCTGATTTCTTAGCTTCGTTCCCCGTTGTCGCAACGGATGATTGAGAGAGTATTCGGGGTGCCGACTACCGAATTCGACATCCTGAAAGACCGCTGTCATCGCGTAGTAGTCCTGAATGGTAATCGGATCGAATTTATGGTTATGGCACCGCGCACAACCGATTGTTACGCCCATAACGGACGCCCCCAATGTTTGCATAATTTCGTCCATACGATCCGCCCGAGCTTGCCTGATGGCAGCCGGTTCACGGCCCACCGTCGCTGCGGGGACGTGAGGACCTGCGACAAGAAATCCAGTCGCCTCGCCAACCCCCATCGAGTCACCGGCGATCTGTTCCTTCACGAATTGATCATAAGGCTTGTCCTCGTTGAGAGAACGAACGACGTAGTCACGATAAACCCAAGCGTTCTTTCGGTATAGATTGGCTTCCGAACCATTCGTTTCTGCCCAACGAATCACATCGAGCCAATGCTGCCCCCATCGTTCACCGAAGTGAGGTGAATCGAGAAGGCGATCGACCAACGCAGTGTAGGCCTTGTTTGCCCCTTTTTTGTAGTCACGAAGAAACCGTGCCGTTTCTTCGGGCGTGGGTGGTAACCCCGTCAGAACAATCGACAATCTACGAATCAATAAACGTGGGTCGGCCGGTGCCGAATACGTGAGTCCTTCGCTGGCAAGCCGTTTGAGCAAGAAGGAGTCGATCGTAGAATGAGACCATGAATGCTGATCGTCAGTATTCGAATTCGGCGTCGTCGGAACATTCGGTCTGACCACCGGCTGAAATGCCCAGTGACTTGATTCCTCTTTTGCAACGGCGTCCATTTGGCCCGGCCAAACTGCCCCTTGCATGATCCACCGCGTTAAAACCTCAATCTCATCTTTGGGCAACTGATCTTCATCCGGCGGCATTTTGAAATCCTCATCAAGATGTTTGATGACTTCGATGAGATAACTTTTCTCCGGTTTACCAGGTACCATTGCGGGCAATCCAGAATCACCCCCACGAAGCATTTTCGCACGCAGATCTAAACGCAAGCCCGATTCCTGCTCGTCCTCTCCATGGCAATCTAGGCAACGTTCCTCAAGAATTGGCATAACGTCTCGCTTGAAATCAATCTCCTGAGCCGAAACCAAACCGGTTCCAGCCGCCAGTGCCCACAACATTATCACGATGGGCAAAAGCAATCGAACCGATGAGTCAATTTTAAATTCATTAATAAACAATGGTTTAGTCCCTGCTAAAGGCTATTAAAAGACACGCAGATTTTACGGCTATTTCACTATTTCGGATCGCGTATTGCAGGCTTCAATGCACTAATTCTGCCTGAATAAGTTAACGCGATAAGTTGTCATGTAGAACGCAATGTTTGCTATCTACAATACTCCCCTCCTGCCGGTTTGCATTTGTTTCATCAGTTTTCCAGGCCCAATTGAACGGCGGCGACGCCTTTCGTTCACTTTGAGAACCAATATCGTCAGAGGCACGCATTACAAGCCAAACTCACCCAGTCCAATGGTTTGAAAGATCAGGTCTGCGTGGGATGATTCGAAGAGAATTCCGAGGGTATTGCGATTCACCATCACAAGCGAACTGTAAGCTCCACCGTCTTTATCCAAAACAATATGTTTCGGCCAAGTCTTCCCGTCGTCCAAGCTCATCCGAACCGTCATATTCCGTCGTTTTGATTTGTGATTTGGATTAGAAAAAAACAAAACGGTCCGACCGTCTTTGAGCTTGTGCGAAATCAAACTTGCCATACAGACAGGCTCTGGCAAACTGTGGTGATCGGATGAGTGGACGGTCCAGTTCCCTCCCAAGTCCGTTGTCACGCTGACGGCTCGCCCGTTGGTTTTAGATTTGTCTTTACGGTTTCGGTTGTCCCGCATATTTAGCATTAAAGAACCATTAGAGAGCTCAGCGATGGCGCACTCAGTCGTGTCCGAACGGGCAGGAATGGAACGATTCCAAGTCTTCCCGTGATCCTTACTCCAAATCAGATTCGAAAACGGCAATCCTGTTTCATCACGTCCAGCTGTTGGCATCACAAGTGTGCCATCGACCATCGTGATTCCATTACCGGGTGCAGGAGCAAACAAATGCCAATCAGGATTCTTCAGCTTTGTCGTAAGGTTTTCCGGCATTGACCAAGTTCTACCGTCGTCGCTCGATCTCACCACCATGAACTGTGAGGACTGACTAAGCTTTAGTCCAGGCTCTGACCCCTTTCCGCTCCATTGATGCGTCCCAGGTTTGCCGTGAGTCCAAACCGCACTGACAAAAATATCTCCGGTTGTTTTGTCGACTAAAATATTTGGGTCGGAACAACCATTCTGGTCTTCAGGCAAACCACCGAAAGTTCCCATATCCATGATCGATCGAGGTTTTTCCCAAGTCTTTCCGCCGTCTACTGACCTCGACAAGCCGATGTCCATGTGCCCCTGAAGATCTCGCCGACTACGGTAACGCATATCATAAACTGCCAGTAACGTTCCATCGTTGGTGACAGCGATTCCGGGAATTCGAAACGTGTGGCAGTTGTTGTCGCCCTGACGATGAATAACAACAAATGGCCGTTCTTCTGAAGCAATCGCTGGAAAGACAATCTGGAGTATCAGTAGCAAAATCGAAGCAGTTTTCATTCTTCAACCTAATTAAGTTGTTGGGCAATCCTCAGCGTCCTCTCATGGGCTCGTTTGCCAAGAAAGCATCGCAGGCAAAACGAATGTATGGGCCTCATTTCACAGCGATTTTGATTGCTACGAAACGAGTGTTAACGTTTGTTATCTTCGGGACGCAGCTGGTCACCAGCTTCGATGTTTAGCATCATGCTCTTCAAGTCAGCCACCTTTTGGGGGTACTTCGTTGCGAGGTTTATTTGTTCGCCAATGTCGGATTGGAGGTCAAAGAGCTCGTCAACCTTCTTCCGACCATCTTCAGTGGCGTATCCCGCGAATTTTGCGTTAGGCTTCAAGTACTTCCACTTTCCCTTCCGCACGCCAGACCCAGTGAAATAGAAATGTTCACGACCTGACTCACGCTTACCAACCAAGAGATCCGTCTGGTCAATGCCGTCAATTCGGCGATCTTTAGGAATCTCGAAACCAGCGAGATTTGCAAACGTAGGCAGAAAGTCGATGGTAGCGAAGATCGCGTCCGAAGTTCGGGCTGGTGGCACCCTGCCCGGCCACCGAACAATACACGGCAGACGATAGCCGCCTTCATACGGTGAGCCCTTACCATTGCGAAGCGGTCCGGAATCGCCCCAAAAAATGGAGCCTTTGGGGTGCCCCTTCTTATTCTTGGTGTACCTATCCTGATTCCAAGGACCGTTGTCGCTCGTGTAGATAACCAACGTGTTTTGGGCCAGCTTCAGATCATCGAGCGTGTCGAGTAGTCGCCCCGTTTCAAAGTCGAACTCTTCAACCACATCACCGTATAGACCACCGTCCGATTTTCCACGAAATCGATCCGATGCATCGATGACGGTGTGCATCATCGTATGCGCAACATAAAGAACAAATGGTTTTGCCGGATCTCGGCGTTCCTTAAGGAACGAAATGGCTTTGTCAGTATAAAGTTTCGTCAGGCTGCCCATGTCCTTTGTAGAACCAGCCTTTTCATTGTTTTCATGAAAGTCGACTTTACCATTGTCGTTGGCTCCAAGCGTTCCAAAGTAGTACTCAAAGCCTTGCGCATTGGGCATACGGTCTATGATTGGCTTCCGATTTGACACGTCCCATTTACCAATACAGGCGGTTTGATACCCTACTTCGGAAATCAATTCCGCAAATGTAATCTCCGAGGCTGGCATGCCCCAGCCCTTGCTGCGAATCGGATGCCGCCCTGTCAGCAGTGCCGAGCGCGACGGACCGCACACGGCCTGTGAATAAAATGATGTGAAACGAGTCCCCTCTTTGGCCAATCGATCGAGCCGTGGAGTTTTATTCTTTTGATTTCCATAGCACCCAATATCTCCATATCCCTGATCATCAGTGAAGATGATCAGAATATTCGGATTGTCCGTAACCGCGCAACTTGATGAAGCAGAATACCCAACAATGGTGATCACGCTCACACAGAGACGCAGCATGGAGAAGGTTTGAATTGTCGATGGTTTCATTAATAATCTCGAATCAAAAATCTCGAATCAAAAATCATCGGAAGTGCTTTCGGCCGATTTCCATCACGGCATCCACATGGCGAATGAAAAACGACGCTGCCGAATCGTCAAATGAACAAGTGGCCAATACTCATGACAAAGAGGATTTGACTCTCTGATTCAGTTTATTGTCCGGATGCCCACTGCCTTTCAGATTGAAAACAGACATTGCCAAGAAGTCGTCGCGCCATTTCGGGCTAATATGCACGTAGTCTTCCAGAACGGCTGAACTAAATTTGTAGTCATGTGCATCCCGCCCTTTTTGAAAAAGAACTTTGCGAGACTCGTTCACAAAATGGTGACTGTTTCCTCCCAACTCCAAATAACCCCTTAATTTTTTCGCCGCTTTCATTCGATTAGAGGACACTTCTGAAAGGATTTCCTCGACAGCGTCTTTCCCCGTTGATTTGAGCGGTTCTGAATTCAACGTTTCAACCGTTTGATCCCCCAGTTTTCCGCGTCCCTTGGCTGAATCTCGAAATAGGGGGTTGAACGCGCAAGATTGCAAAAGCAGTTGCTTACGCAATGTTTCGCTTTGAACATTCCGCCACAAATAATGCATGGCGTTTGCCGTCGTCAGTCCATGAAGTCCGATAATTCCCGGTTGACGCATCAACAATTCACCCGCACCAACAAAGACTCCGTCCCAAATCGACTGCGGTGAAATTCCATTGTTGACGATGTCGCTTACCAAACCGGAAATTTCTGATGGAGAACCCGATCGGAAGCCCTCCATCAGATTTGAAGGAACCGCATGATCAATTTTTCCATCAAGCCAATTTTTCGGAAACCGTTGAGCAACATCGATGTTTTCACGCCAAGGTCGGTCAACGGCATGGTCACTCTTGGAAGGATTTGCTTCGCCGTTATGATTCAAAAGTGCAAACGCCAATGATCGAAGCACCGGTTCCGCAAAATCCCAACCGATCACCTGAAGCGTACGCCAAGAATTCGCCAGGTAGATCGCCTTGTGACCAATCGAGCGATAATCGCGTGCTGCATACTTGGCAAACAAATTGAAAACTTCGGTTGCACCGACAGTTCGGCAAAGTCCAGCGGTAGCCGCATCCGCCTTTTCGACATCCCAACTTTCCATTGCGTCAGCAAACACTTTTCGAACATTGGTCGCATTGGGAACAAGCGACTCTTTGACTGGCGACATTCTCCAACCGCTTCGATTTGACTCATCAGCCTGGGATGACTTGAAGTAGTCCAAGGCCCAGAAAATCGGAAGCCACCGATCGGAATCGGGACCAGACATACTAGCCAAAT
Organism: uncultured Pirellulaceae bacterium; assembly: GCA_905480545.1. Lineage (GTDB taxonomy): Bacteria > Planctomycetota > Planctomycetia > Pirellulales > Pirellulaceae > JABAAE01. The sequence continues at coordinate 333 of CAJQQR010000105.1, read as the reverse complement.
GGCACGAATTGACGACCAGGACGCAATGAAATTTGAATCCGACAGACGGACTGGGCTGAACGTTTCTAATTCCGGCCAGCAGTAACGCGGCAAGCACTTCCCGATAGGACAATCCCGCTTTAACACGAACCGCCATCTTCTCAAGCAACTCAGCGCGTGGAGTTTTTTCAATCAACTGAACCGTTGGCTCGATTCCATTTCCAAAATCGACCAGATCCGGAGCGAGCATGCCCTCGCTTGCTGTCACCAAAGGAAGATTGGAGAGAAATCCAAAACCGGAAACCGTTGCCGCAGCACCGGTAGACTGTTTCAGAAAATTGCGTCGTGAGTTTT
>CAJQQR010000104.1 GCA_905480545.1 uncultured Pirellulaceae bacterium | reverse complement strand
TTGAATTTCAACTGAAAACGTTTTCGAGAATCAAGAAGTCCGACGTAAAAGTTTTCACGTCAGAACTCTTTTTCGATTCTCTCAAGTCTTAAAGATCTGCCAACAAAGCAGACAATTCGTCGTCCATATCCGCATCCGTTTCCTCCGCCGGTGCATCTAAATCTGCAAGTAATGCGTCCAGATCATCCATCGAATCATCTGCCGCATCATCCGAGGGCGCAGCCTCCTCTGGATTGCCGCCGGTTTGCTCAGATGCCGCGGTGGCTTGGTCGTCGACTCCTAAATCGTTAAGCAAGTCATCAAGGTCATCAAGGCCAGCGGCCTCAACTGGTTCCGCTGTTCCAGAAACAACAGGCGTTACGGCGGATAGATCCTGTCCCTGCTCAGAACGATCAATCCATGGTCCAGCAAGCGATTCACCAAAGAGTGATTTAAAACTTCCCAAACGAACCTCGGGGCGGCCCTTGATTCCAAGCACCGGTGCGAAATTCTGGGACACAACAAACGAGGCCATGCGTTCTGAGAGCAAACGATCTGTACAAGGCAAAGCGACTTGATCACCATGCTCATCGACGTAGTAGTAAAATGGCATGTCATCCAACGTCATGATGCTGCCCAGTTCCATTGCCTTTCGACCCTGTTTTGAAAACGTTTCGCCAAGCAACAGTCCGGCGAGAAAGCAAGAATTCGCCCAAAGCATGCCTGACACACCTTCTTTTCGGGTAAACTCTTCAAATTCAAATTCATCGATCGGATCCGTTTTTTTCCCGTACGGCCAACGAAGCAAAAATCGTGGCGCCGTTAGCATTAAATATCGGGACTCCGATAACTCACGAAGCTTCGTCCACGACTGAGTCACGAGCGGATGTATCTCTTCGATCGATTGCTTTTTTAAACACTCGTTGCTAATTGACGAAATAAACGGCGCATGTGCTGCAGAGGCAATTTTTGCGATACGCCCCAAAATATCTGCATGAGGCGGCGATTGATCAAACACATAACTGCCAACAAGGACCGAAAGCTCACCTTGTTGAGCATCCATTGAAGGCTGTTCGACGAGCAAACTAAAAAGCCCAGTCTCTTCCAGTTTTTCGGACGAACATACGTCTGCGGCCAATTCTTCTGCAGTAACGTCGTAGAGCACTACTTGAAGTTCTTGGTCCAAATCTAATCGCCGGACCAACAATTCTACAGAACGCCAGAGTGATTCCATTGCCTGAAAGTCGGGGTGATGAAGCAAGTTTCGCATCGTCGCGGAGATTGCTTCATCGACAGTGGCCAGCATTTGCTCCTGCTGCGGATTCTCTGCCGCCACCACATGCGCACCCATAACTTGTTTCAACAGGTCCACCATCGGCGTAGATTCGACTGGAGTTGATGGTGTATTAATAAGATCAGAAAAGCCATCGATTCGACGGTTAGGAATCGAGGTTCCAAAGGATTTTTTTGCTTTGCTGTGATGTTTGTCAATCGCCGATTGACCGAGCAGAGACTGGACCGCTTTCGCAGCGGCAGCAAACGACGAGCTATCCTGTAATTTCTTTCGCAAGTTGGCGAGTTTTTCGAATACGGGCAGCTGAGCCACAAGCTCGTCCGGGTGAAAATCCTCCATCGAGCCGATTTTCACATTCACCGCGCCCCCAACGTCGGATACGGTTAAGCTTAAATCTATTCCAAATCGCTCAATCACATCATCGAGATTATCGACGTCGACCCGATGCGGTTTTCGGGCGGCCAATTCGTCACCTATCGATAAGGCCCCCGCGTTTGAACGACCTCCGAAATCACCTAAAACCGCAATCCGCAACACGTTGCCCGAACCAGGCGATACCAATTTAGAAGCATCAATCGCGCTTCCAAAATTCATTTCATATTTCATCCGTTTTCCCAAATGCCGTGAACTGAGAATTCACGAAAACCAAATTGCTTGAACGTGGGCCAACAGCCTGTTAACTCTTTTTGCAATAGCGTTGCCATGCGTCTTGAAGTGCATCTTCAAGTTTTAAAGTAAATTTCCGCGGGTCGCAATTCGGCGACCCTGCCGCTTTTTCCGGCAACTGAATTTTTAGCGAACGGAGTCGCTCGACGTTGTTTGCTAATTCTACCGCAAGTTCGACATAACCATCGTTCCCCATTACCGACAAGTATGAAAGGCCTAAACTGCTGAGAATCGAATGGCTTGATCGACCACGAATACCTGCTCCCGATTTAGCAACGACGGGAACCCCAGCGAAGAGCACATCCCAAATCTGCCCAGCACCTGCATAAGGAAAAGTATCCAGGTAAACGTCAATTTTTTCAATCGCCGACTGGGCGTCTTCGTCAGGATGAATACCGAAGAAATTCAACCTGCTATCATCGATTCCAAATTCAGCAAATGATCGACTAAGTCGAGCCCGGACCGTTGAATCTAAACAAGACTGATTGGCGATCAGAAGCTGTGAGTTTGAAACGCTCGACAAAATTTGCGACCACACTTGAATCACGTTCGGCGAAACACAGGCAACGGGGTTGAGGCACCCGAACGTTACGAATCCATTTACGGTTTGCGGGAGTGCGTTGGAAATCGATTCTGGTTCTGAATCATTTTTCGACAACCGTCCAAAAAATGAACCATTCGGTAACAAGAGCGGTGATTCGCAGTAGAATTTCATTTCCCCTTTTGGAATCGCAAACTCATCCGAAATGATGAAGTCCATTTCCTTCAGTCCGGTCGTTCCCGCGTAACCCATCCAACTGACTTGAATAGGTGCAGCGCGGTGCATAAACACTGAAATTCGATTTCCAGGCCGATGACCATCCAAGTCAATCAAGATGTCAACATTGTCTTCTCGAATCCATTTTGCAATCGCATCATCGGACAAACCAGCGTCGATTTCACGCCAGTGGTCACAACTGGATGCAATCGAACCTGATACCAATTTCTCTGAAACATTCCAACCGTAACAGAAGCTCTCAAAGCGATCACTGGAATGATTTTCTAGTACATCATTCAAGATACTTCCAGCAAACGTTTTTTCTGCAAACGCGGACGAAAAATAACCGACTTTTAAACGCCGGTTCGGATCCCTTTCTTTGAACATGAACTCGAAAGACGTTCGACTCGCCAACGGATGCTTCGCTTGCCAGATTTTCGATTCAGATTGGAGACCAGAGATTTCAACGGTAGAGTCGTAGAGCAAGTTATGCAGTAAGTTGCTATGCACATCCGAGTTACCTGATGACAGCTGCAGTGCTTGCAAATGGCAGAAACCCGCTTCCGTGATTTGTCCGCGATGCCAATTCACCTGACCGATCAGATCGTAGATCAGTGGATTTTGGGGATTGAGTTGCTGAGCTTTCACATAGGATGCAGCGGCATCGCCATATCGGAATAATTTCTGGTAAGCATGGCCTAACAAAACCAAAATGTCCGGCTGTTTTGCATCAGATTCCAGTGACTTTGTGTAGGCATTGATCGCCGCTTCGTAATTTCCATCTGCAACATAAATATTCGCTATAAAAGCGTGTGACTTTGCATTATTCGGGTCCAATTCAATGGCCCGCTCAAGCCACTTTATCGCATCAGATGTGTTACCCAGCTCGGATTCGGCTCGACCGACATTATTGATCGCAGGAATAAAGCAACTATCAAATTCGAGCGCTTTCTGAAAACTTTCGACAGCCGCTGCCAAGTTTCCCGACTGAGCATAAGCGTTTCCAAGGTTTGTGTAGCCTGCTGCATCAGGATTGATATTTGTAGCGTCTTGAAAGCTCTGAATCGCTTTTTCGAATTCCCCTAAACCGAGGTACGCATTGCCCAATTCGAAATGGGCGGGCCCCAAGTCAGGCTGACGCCCCAAAAAGCCCTTGTAAATCAAGACCTTGTCTTTGAGTGATTTATCCCGGAACTCACAGCCTTTTCGTGAAGGCACTATGTTTCCCGCGTTGACAATTTTTGTTGCTGCATTTGCGACGGTTCCTTCCTTGCTTAATTCCGAATCGGTCTCACCTACTAGACCAGCAAGCGAAAGAAGATTGTCCGCGTGTTTTACGTTCACCAAAAGGTGATAAACCGGCTGGGCTTTTTCCATTCGCAATACTCGCCTTTCGATGATCGTTGCTTCCAGGCCTGCCGTCGCCAAAACCTCCTGGACATACGAAACAGAATGCGAATACCGACCATTCAATTGTAAAGAGTACGGCAGCATTTCATCTGACTCGAGCAATTCGATACTAAAAACAAACACGCCTCGATGGCCCATCGCCGCCTTAACCGCTTTGAACACCAAAGCAAGATCACCGAAGTAAACCAACGTATCGAGTGAAACAATTAAATCAAAACGTTGGGTTTGCTCATTTAAGTATTTGACGAGATCGGTCTTGACCAATTTGTCATAGACCGATTTTTGCTTCGCTATGTCCAACATCGAAGCAGATAAGTCGATGCCAATCAGGCACTTGGTAAATTTGCGAATTGCTGGGCCACACCATCCTGTACCGCATCCCGCATCCAAAGCGAACTTGCAATCAGAATCACCAAAGTGCTCCGAAAGTGCTTCAGCAATGACTTGAGGCCCATGATACTCCAGCAGTTTTAATTGACGCTCAAATGAACTGGCAAACCCGTCAAACTGTTTTTCGATGTATTCACTGGACGCAGCAGCCGCAACGCTACTTTTTTTTAATGCCGCCAAACACGAGTTGCGATGATGTGTCGCGGCAGGATTCCCAGGACTACTTTCCAGCCAACGTTCAATAATTTGCAGCGTTTTCTCCGGTGGCTCGTTGGTGAGGAAACCCTTCACAATTTGTTCGTAAGTTTCGTCAGAGATTCCGGGAATTGAAATCGCCTTCTGCAATGCCGCTTCCGCGTTGTCTGCTAAATTCAGTTCGCGATATGCCGCATAGATACTGAGATGCGCCGCGATGTCGTCAGGGTTGTGGCGTAGAACAAAATGGTAGGATGCAATCGCATCATCAAATCGCTTTGCAGAGAACTGCGTATTGCCGAGCTCACCATAAAATTCAAACTCATCTGGAATCGCTGAAATCAATTCCTGCCAATGCCGAATCGACTGCTCGAAGTCCCCCATGATACGCGTCGTTCTAGCCAAAGTAATTTTCGTCGAATAACACTTGGGATCACGGGCAAGGATTTCTTCTGCGAGGCGCATCGCATCGGACCAGAACTTAGCAAGAAACATAGCCTTGAGAACCCATTTTCGATGTTGCTCGGTTGCCGAAACCTCAAGACTGCTACGGAGTTCCTCTTTCGCATTTTGGGCACTATCGATTCGAAGCCGATTCAGTGCCGAAATCAATCTCGGCCAGAATGAAATTTCTTTTTCATCTGACTCGTAGTTAAAGCATCCCGCAGACATTGGAGGTTCCGATTCCAATATCGCATTGAGTTCACCCAAAAAATTCTTGTTCGAAAGACGTTCTAAAACGTTCGAAACGTTCAACCAAACCTCGGCAAGTTTATTTTGGGATTTGATATCCTGGCTGAGCACCTCAGAAAACAAACTCTTCAGACGCGACTTCCACTCCACAGCTTCAGTTTGGTTCATCATATTGATATTCAGTTTTGGGAATGATGGATTGAGTTGTACAAACAACGTAAAAACGTCAACGATTTTGTTGGAACCGAACATCCGTCAGCCAGATTGATTACGTTAACATCGGTTTGGGCCTGGTTTTCAGTTCATCTCGTATTGATTTTTGTTCGCTTCTATAATTTGAAGCGACACTGGTTCCGAAAATCCAACATCGCACGGTTTGGAAACAGTAAATTGGAATAGGCGTCTGATGTATTTCTCCGACGCATCAATCTGAACGGGCGTCCAGTAGAAGTTGTTGCCAATGCCACGGCATACTAACAAATAATTGGTTTTTAATCACCGAGTCGCTTCCCATATCAACGATGGAAAACCAAATTCACACCACGTTAAATTCCGCTTCAGACTTTTCGAAGACTGTAAAGACACAGATCAATGTTCTATTGAATTTGTCAAAACAGGAACTTAACGGAAACGAGTTTTACGCGCGTTTTACTCAAAGTTTCTGTGAAATCATTGATGACGCGAACGTATTGATATGGCAGGTATTCCAAGAACACGTTGGGCTATTGGCAACTTATCCTTCCCGAAAATCGGGAACCCCAGAAACGGGTGAAATCGGTGCGCAGCACTTGGTCTCGCTCAAATCCACACTCAATGCCGATCAACCGATTGTTTACCCGATCGCTTCGGGTGACTTGAGAGTTTCACTCTCTCCGGGGGGTGATTCAAACGATTCATCATCGACTAAATTCACAAGCATTCTTTACCGTCTCATACATGACGGAAAATCTGCTGTTGTCCTGGAAGTCCTTTGCGATTCAGTCCATGTTGATAAGAAACAAGCTACCATCAAACGGATTCTACCAGCATTCCAAGAGATAGCTCAGGACTACCATCGCAACGGAGAGTTAATCACGTTACGAAAGAAGAGCCAATCGGACAATCGCCTGTTCGAGTTCGCAAAGCTACTATGTACGGATTTTGACTCAAACCGAATCGCCTTCGAAATCGCTAATTCTGCAGTCCGTATTTTAGAAATTGATCGAGCAGCAGTTGCGTTGCTCACCAATGGAAAGCTCAACCTGATTGCTGCAAGTGGCGTCAGCGTCGTTGATAGGAACTCAAATGAAACGGCACGCGTACTGCAGATGGTGCGCAAAGCAATCGATTCAAAGCTTCCGTTCATTGAATCATCCGTGATGGAGAACTCAGTCGACGCCAACGATGAAAATCGGGACAACGTTCCAACGAAGGCGAAAACGACAGCCAAGCCATTCGCTGTCTATTCACTGACTGGCGATGGGACTGAATCGAGGAATCCAGATGGCGCCCTCCCAAAGAATCAAACATTGCTCTTCTTGGAATCTGATAGCGTCGCTCGGATCGAGCAACTGGATTCCAATGCCTTGGATCGATTTATAGAGCTGGCATGTTTGCGAGTGAAACAGTCAATTCATGAATTTAAACGAAAAAACTGGTTCGCCCGCGTAAGCGGTGATTGGTTCAGAAGTCGCGCTGCAATTGGCTGCATCTCTACCGCGTTGGTTTTGTTGGTTCTTGCCATTTTTCCAGCACAACTGAAAATCCGAGCAACGGGACAAGTTGTGCCAGTTAATCAACGGGGTGTTTATTCGCCCATTGATGGTGACATAGTAGAAGTCCTTGTGAATCACGACGATCATGTCAAGGTTGGCGATCCTTTGGTTCGAGTTGACAGCTCCGATTTGGATTTCGAAATTGCGAAACTGCTGGGCGAAAACAAGGCAACCATCGAAAAACTTCAGGCCATTGAATCTCGTCAAATCAACAACCCGAATCGCGTTACCAATTCAAATAGCGACGTCGACACCCTGTCCACTTCGGTTGTTGAATTGAAGATAATGAAAGAAAGCCAAATGGCTCAAATCAACATCTTGAAGAAGCAGAAACGCAATTTAACCGTCCGCAGTCCCATCGAAGGACGCGTCATAACATGGCAACTCGAGAAACTGCTTGATGCCCGCCGAGTACGACAGGGGCAGTTATTGATGACCGTCGCCGATACCGATGGGAAATGGCATGGCGAATTAGAGATCAACGATACCAGAATCGGTCATGTACTCAACGCAATTAAAACATCGGATAATCCTGTCAGCGTCTCCTGTGTTTTTGTCTCAAACCCGGACCTTGGAAGTCATGGCAAGATCATCTCAATCGATCAATCGACAAAAGAAAATCTGATTGGAACACCGGTTGTCAATGCGATTGCTGATTTTGATTTTCCACTAACCCTAGAGCAACGACCGGGTGCAAAAATTCTCGCCAACATTCATTGCGGTACCCGCTCGCTCGGATACGTTTGGTTTCACGAACTAATCGATACGGTTCGTGCAAGTTTTTTCTGAGTTCCACTGCAATTATCAACTTACATGAACAATCATCAACTATTCGATTAAGACGGCAGCATGAGAAAAACGAAATCTTTAGTCGCTTTGCTTTTTGTTGCGTTGCCGCTTTCCAAAGCGATCATTGCGCAGGAAACAGCCGGAGAGATCCGTGTAGAAAACGCATTCTTGCGTTTGGCTGCCGAAGTCGAGGTTGCCGCCAGAGAAGCGGGAGTGATTCAGTCGGTTGCGGTTCAAACGGGAAAAGAAGTTTCCAAGGGAGAACTGTTAGGAAAGATCGATGACCAGAGTCGAGTGCTTTTGAAAACGAAGGCCCAAATAGAATATGAAATCGCAAAAGCCAAAGCCCAATCCCGAACCGAAATCCTAAAGCTAGAGGAAAAACTTGTTTTTGCAGAATCCGAATTGATACGAGGCGAAAAATCGAAAGGAAAATTTGATAGGTCGTTAAGCGATTCTGAGATTGAGAAACTTCGTTTGGAAGTCACCCAAGACAAACTGAACCTTGAAGAAGCTCGGTTGACCTTTGGCAATGCACAACTAAAAGCTAAACTTTCTGAAAACGAGTTGAAGATGGCCGAAGTGATTCTTGCCAAACATCGAATCGAGTCGCCATTAGACGGCTTCGTCGCTGAGGTCTTTCGGGAAGCAGGGGAATGGGTCGAACCGGGCGAGAAAGTCTTTCGCGTGATTGCCCTGAAACGGCTTCGTGTTGAGGGTTTTGTTGCGGCCTCAATTCCTCGCTCGGAACTGAGTGGAAAGAGTGTCACCGTCGTTGTCGAGACAAAGAACAAAAAAGCCACGCATATCGGCTCGATTCAATTCGTGAGCCGTGAAATTGACCCGGTCAATCAACAGATTCGCATTTGGGCAACAATTGAAAACACCGACCTGATACTTGAACCGGGAATGCGTGCAACGATGACGATTAATCCCACAAGACACCCTTAAATGTCGCTCGCCGCAATGAACGAGCAATGCACTCCACCCGACAGGTGAATTCAACATGCGAATGCGATCGGATTTGGTCTGTATCTCTCGGGAAATTGGTGGTGTTCAGCACTGGATCATCAAGGATCCAATTCGATTGACCTACCATGATTACGTCGATCGTACCTATTACTTGCTCAGCCTATTTAATGGCTCGAGATCGATATCAGAAATCAAAATCAAATTTCAGGAGAGATTCGGCTCAGAACTGTTGGAGAGGGAATTGAACACATGTGTTTCGACATTTGTTCGAGATGAAGTCGTGGTCGTCGATAGCAAAGACGATGGGCAGCGACTTTTTTCCCGAAACAAACAGTTGTCAAAAAAAGGTTGGAGCAACTATTTATCAAACCCGTTGGCAATCAAGTTACCCGGTTGGAATCTGACAACCGTATTCGATCAACTGATGCCGCTAACCAAATGGGCCGTCCGTCCTTTGTCGTTTGTCGTTATTTCATTGCTTGGAATGGCGGCTATCATACTTGTCGCTTTAAATTCCGCAGAAGTATTTGCGCGGCTTCCAATGGCGACCGAATTCTTTGTTTCACAGAATATCATTTCGATTCTGTTTTGTTTGTCAGCGATAAAGTTGATTCACGAGTTTTCACATGCGATGGTTTGCCGGCATCTGGGCGCTGAATGCCATGAAGTCGGTTTAATGTTCCTGGTCTTCACTCCATGTATGTATTGCGATGTTAGCGATTCATGGATGATTCAGAGCAAGTGGAAGCGGATTGCGATCGCCATCGCTGGAATTGCAACCGACGTCTTCCTTGCCTCTATTGCCACTATCTTATGGTGGTTTAGTGACCCAGGCGTTCTCAACAGTTTCTGTTTGAACATTATGTTCATCGCAGGCCTTGGATCGGTCCTGTTTAATGCAAATCCACTTCTCCGATACGACGGCTATTTCGTGCTTTCCGACTTGGTTGGAATCCCGAATTTGTGGATCAGATCAAAAGAGCAAATGTTAAAACAGTTGAACGGATGGTTATGGGGAATTGAAAGCAACGAGTCGTCCGAGCACCCTAATAAATGGCTGTTGTTTGCCTACGGAGTCTGCTCGTTTTTGTATCGCATCCTTATCGTGAGTTCGATTCTCTATTTTATCTTAACTTTACTCACCGCAAATCAACTTGACCTATTCGCTGCACTTCTGATCCTATTTGCAATTTGGGGATTGCTTTTAAAACCAGTGATGGCCTACACGGCCAGTATTTTCGGCGCTGCTGTTCACGGACGCTTGTCACGTTGGCGGAGCTTCGTAACGCTTTTTCTTTTGATCGCCGGAGCGTCTGTTATTTCATTTTGGCCGTTGCCGTATTGGATTTCTGTTCCAGCATATACGGAGTTGCGGAATGCTGACCGATTATATGTCAAAACTCCTGGTGTTCTAATTAGCCAAATCGACTACGGCAGCGCCGTCAAACCAGATCAAGTAGTCGCCGAATTTGAAAGCTATAACTTGCAATTGCAAAGAGAGGACATCTCCGGAAAGATTGCAAAGAATTTGGCGAGGGTTCAGGCTTTGGAGGCTCTTCGAATTTGGCGGCCCGAGGTTGGAGATCAGCTTCCCACATTACGGGAGGTCATTCTCAGTTTACAGCAGAGTCTCACATCCATAGAGGCGGAAATTAAATCATTGAAAGTGAGAAGCCGCCGCAGTGGAACATTAATAGAGCCAAGAACTTTAAGGCAAAACGCGAGCGACAACAGCAGCCAAGTTACGGATGAGCTTGGTTTTTGGAGCGAAAACCCCCTTACCAACAAAAATCTGGGTGCATTTTTCGAAACAGGTATTTTCATAGGCCTGGTTGGTGAGCCGAAAAAACTTGACTGCTATGCTTTGGTTCGACAAGAGAATGTCGATTTAATTCGTATCGAGCAAGCAGCCGAGATTCAATTGTCAAATTCCCCAAATCGGATCATGACAGGAACAGTGAAGAGCATCTCACTGCTGAAGGAAGCAGAATTACCAATCGATGTTAAAGATTTTTTGATTTCGCGATATCGCAAGGAAATCCAAATGAGCGAGGTCGAATCCGGGAAAGTCTATTTGGCGAGAATAGAAATGAAGGACGACTCGAAAAACGGTCTGAATTTCGAATCGGCTAGAACAAGAATCCGAGTTCCGAATTGTACATTGCTCAAACGATTCACGCGGTTTGTTTCAAGGACATTCTCGTCTACGTTTGATTGATCCTATAAACGATGCCAAGACGCGGCTGCCTACGGAATAATCAAAATTGCGGCGGCGATCATGGCAGCTTCAAATGCGACGCCCTTTACAGAAAGCCGCTGAGATTCACGAACCCTTGGTGCAGGTACTCCAGCCGGATACGGGTCACGGGTATGGGTCTGCGATCGGGGCTTTTGGACGGCCATCTTATAAGGAAGCAAAGGCACCGTTCCAAAGAATTTCACACCCGATACAACAGGTTGTAGGAATCGCAAGTTTTTACCATGTCGTTCCAGATTCAATTCTTCGAAATAAAGTGGCTGGTGCTGGAATGTGGCTGCCGTTGGAAGTTGTTGGGGGAAATTCGGAACGTTCACGCCCCCAGCGAAGTACGCAATACTGTCATGATTTCCAAACACTGATTCGGCATGATCTTTCGGCTTTTTTTCGGCCTCAACAGGCACGTCGATTTCTAGATTTTGTATTGAAGAAAACCCCAGATCGACACCTTCGATCTTAAGATCTTGAAAAAGCGGATTAACGTAACGTTTATTTTCCTGCTGTTGCAATGAGTCATCACGCGAATCCTGATCAATCAATGTTGATTGTGGTTTCAAAGAAGAGTTCTTCACTGCTTTGACGATTGAGTGACTCAGTCGCTTCGGCGTTGAGTTTGAGCTGCCAGCAAAACGATACGAATCCTGCGAGGATGCGTTGCTTGTTAGACAAACCGAAAGACCTGCGATTACCAATGCATTTTGAAGCATTTTAAAGCAGATCGATTTAACGTTGACTGATCGCTGTGAGTTAGGCATAGGGTCGCCCGCTTACCGAAGTATTCATTAAAATTAGATTTTGAGTTCTTATCGACTTGGATGCTATTTCCGTTCCAATAGTAGCGAGTTGACCGTCAGAATTAGAATGATCGGTTTACCAACACAATCCACAAAACAACGTTGGATCTTAGCTGCAATCTTGATTCGAACAAATTCGCCGATGCGAATTGTCGATAAAACCAGAGTTGTTTACGCGTTTGACACTGGGGCGTTTTATTGGGGATAATAGGCATTGTCGTTACCTCTTATCACAAACAGTTTTGCTGAATGAATTGCCCCGGCAAATGGCCTCATTGCGACCAAACGACGCCATTGGATCAAATCATGTTTCTGGATAGACTTTTATGGCCATGTCGCCACTAAAATCCGCATTCGAGTGGTTGCGAAACAAAGCGATCCGATTGGCAGACCAAATCGAGGCTGAAAATCGATCGAAGTTACCAGCAACCGCTCTGGAAAGACGTATCTTGCTTAGCGGCACACCGATGATCACCATCGATGGTCGAGTTGCGACGATAACCGCCGGTGCGTGCGCGGATGATGATAGCGACGATCTCTTCGAGCTCGAAAAAAGCTCAGGAGCAATGGCCGAGTATCGGATTACCCTCAATGACGGGACCACACCGACATTGGGAAAGTAAGCGATATTGACGAGATTAAAATCATCGGCTCGGATGATAACGACCGTTTCCAAATTTATCAAGATTCCATTCCGATTAACGGCCTTGTCATTGATGGGGCGGACGGAACAAACGACGCGGTTGAAATCATCACACCTACGCCCCATTCGAACTTCGATCGAATCGCCTATTCGATTTCGGATGCGGAGACATCTGTTTCGTTTATCGAAGCAGGATCGGCGACAACGACAGCTCACATTTCTGGCGTCGAATCAGTCTCGGATACATTGGCTGCTGCTGAACGAGACGTTCAGATCACGGCGTCGGAATCGACCGTAACGATTGAAGAAGTTGACAATCCCACATCGCCAGATGTCGTTGTCGAAGTTGGGGCGGATCGAACCGTGTCTTTTGAGACACCAACAACAACACTCGACGTCAGCGTTGATAATGCTGCTTCACAGCATATCGATATCATCCAATTCGACGAGAGCTCAATTGACCTGTTCGTAACCAGTGGCGGATCAGACGTCTTAAATGTCGGCACAAATGATTTCGTTCGTGCGAAAGAAGTTTCATTGAGTTCAGGCACTGTTGAAGTTGAGTCCGAACTGACGGCAACCAATGGCGGTCTCTTATTAAAAGCTGATACATCTGTCATCATTCAAGCGAATCTTCTATCAGACAATTCACTTGAAATAAAAGACGCAATCGGTGTCACTATCAATGCCTCAGCCAATCGGGTGTTTCAATCGACAAACAGCGATATTTTGCTCGATTCAGTAGGCATGATTGAGCTAACGGGCGGTTCACAGTTGATCTCAATGATTGCCGAACAAGATGCAAGACTTTCGGACGTTGCGGCGACAGGCGCACTTGTGAACGGAGCAAGTTTAAACGTCCAAGCCGGTGACAATGTAAATCTCAAAAGTGTTTCACTTGATGGCACAACGACCGACGGTTCATTGACCGTATCATTCGATACCAATGATACCGACGCTAACACTCTGCGTATCGATGCCACCATCAATTTCAATTCCATCAACGAGGTGATGAATGAAAACGTTTCCATCCATTGCAGTCAAGTTGCGGCTTACTGAGGCGTCGATCAAGACGTTGTGGACTTCTTGAATCACGATACTACCGGCTGAAATATCCGCGTTGATATCGACAATGTCATTTGTGTCCGAACCCCCAGTAAATTGGAGGGTTGAAACGTTGCTGATGTTGCCATCA
>CAJQQR010000103.1 GCA_905480545.1 uncultured Pirellulaceae bacterium | reverse complement strand
TATGCGAAAATGGCGGACGACGGCATGTTGCCGGCTATTTTTAGCTTTCAAAAAAATGCCCCCCAATACTCGATGCTACTTCAAGTTGCATTGGCCGTGGTGATCATTTGCTGGTCAACGCTCGAGTCATTGTTGGGCTATTTGGGGATCACGCTGTCAATTTGCGCCGCCGCGTCGGTCAGCAGTTTGTTTTTACCAAAATATCGAAATGGCGAGTCGGTATTCTCGCTTAAGATGATCGCGCCCGCACTGTACGTTGGCTCGACCATTTTTATCGTAATCATGATTTGTCAGTATCGCGAGATCGCTCAACTCTATGCCGCGATCGCAACTTTCGTCGTCGGAGTGATTTTTTACGGAATGAAGGAAAGAGTCAGTGCTTTCACGCAACATTTTAGCGCCAACAAATTGTTCGCAAATCTATCGAGCGACTTTGCAGCAGTGGTTTACATACTGCTGATCGCGGCATTCCTGAGCGGAATTGGCTTTCTAGCCCTCCTAAATCAATTTCTGTTTGGCATCTGATGAAAACTCAACAACCCACATCCAAGGTAATTCAGTTTTTCAATTTGCAAGGTTTCACAACGTCTTTTTCAACAGCGATGTTTTGTTTATGTCTAATCGCTTTTACCGAACTTGCGAACGGCGATGATTGGCCCAACTGGATGGGGCCGACAAACGATGGTATATGGCACGAGAAGGGAATTCTGGAAACGTTCCCTGAATCGGGAGCGAAATACGTATGGCGGGTTCCGATCGGAAAGGGATACACCGGTCCTGCGGTCGTCGACGGAAAACTGTATGTCATGGACCGTGTCGAAAAGCCAAAAAGCGAAAACGATGCTGATGGTGAGGATGAAAAAAAAGAACGCCGACCAGCTCGTGGCTTGCCAATCATTCCTGGAACGGAACGGGTGCTCTGTCTCGATAGCAAAACCGGGAAAGAAATTTGGAAACACCAATACGAATCGGTCTATAAAATCAGCTACCCCGAAGGTCCCCGAACGACGCCACTTGTAGATGGCAATTTCGTTTACACACTCGGAGCGATGGGTGATTTAATTTGCTTTCAGAAAGAGAGTGGCAAAATTGCTTGGCAGAAAAATATTGGTGAAACATACAAAGCCAAGACTCCCGTCTGGGGCTTTTCGGCCCATCCACGAATCTATGATGAGAAACTTGTGCTCGTCGTTGGAGGTGCAGGAAGCGCAGTCGTTTGCTTAAACAAAGCCGACGGGAGCGAAATTTGGAAAGCTGGAAACGCAGAGGAAGTTGGTTACGCACCTCCCGTTCCAATGAAAATCGGAATGCAGACCCAATTGGTCTATTGGTCCGATGAAGCGATCACCGGCCTCGACCTTGAAACGGGCAAACAGAAATGGACGATCAAGTTTCCGGAAGTTCCTGTATCCAGGCCCACCGTTACGATTGTGACTCCGCAAATTTCAGGTCGCAAAATTGTTGTTAGCAATTTCTACAATGGAGCAATCGCCGTCGAAGTTACAGAAGACGGAAACAACGTGAAGAAACTGTGGTCGTCAGACCAATCCGATCGAAGCCACAAAAAAGGACTTAACATGCTGATGGGCAGTCCGGTCATTCGTAATGGGCATGTTTTTGGATTTGCGGGGAAAGGCGAAATGCGATGCCTGAACCTCAATACGGGTGAACAAATCTGGGAGGATAAGAAACCGGCAAACGCAGTTCGAGATTCCTACTTTGCAACCGCGTTCTTTACGCCGCATGAAGACAAGTACTTCATCTTTAATGATCAAGGCGAATTGATGATCGCCAAGTTCGATGAGCAGGGTTATCAAGAAATCTCACGCACGAAAGTCTTGAAACCAATTACGTTTGTCCGCGGTCGAAATATCGTCTGGTCACATCCCGCCTACGCCGACAAATGCATGTTTGTCCGCAACAGCGAAGAATTGGTCTGTGTCGATTTGAGTGCAAACTAAACCAGAAGCGGCCTAAGTCAAAGAGTGGATGTTAAGTCCTGACTCCCGAAAACAAATCCGTTGCCGCTGATTAAATCCGTTCCAGCGTTATTGTTTTTAACGCCTGTAGGATTTCCCATTGATGTCCGATTGGATTTCAGACTCTGGCAAGAATTTCCTGGTCCAAAACACGTCCGTCGATTCCATGAAAAACACCACATCTTTTGCTGTCATTGATTCGGCGATCGCATCTTCATCATCTTCCTAAAAATGAATTGCAACGGTCGAGGCCCCAAGAATTGCCAGACCGGGCGTTCCGAAATGCTCGGGCCATTCTTCGCAAAAAATAAACTGAGCCCAGCAGTTCAAGATCGAGCAGATCAAGAGGAGTTGCAAATTCCAGAATTGGTTGCTTAAAAGACTTTAATGTGATGAACAAGCTTGATCGAGAATCAGCAGCATAGCGATTTCAAGCTAAAACTTTTTGAATTGGCTGTAAGCATTTGTCCAACGTATTAACCCAGCTGAAAAACAATCACCTATTTACGCTGACGTCATTTCGATCGACGTTCCGAACGGAGGTTCTAATTCCAGCTCTTTCGCGATAGCGTGGGCTGGTCGGTTCAAGATCGACCATGGCTTCAAATTCCATGCTGGAGTCCAGACGTAAAATCCAGGTATGGCAATTTATTTGCTTGAATTCACACGAACTGTTTGTTCTGTTGTTAAGCATCAGTCCCATTCAGCTTGGCATTCTTTTAAGGGATCCACAATCCAGAGGTTAGGCAATGTTGCGAAATAGGCTATTTGAATCCAGAACGATCTGGCACCTGCTCCGTGTCACTTTGTGCTTTCTGTTTATTGCGAGTTTAAACGCAGGATTCAAAAACAATTTTACCGTCGCTCAAGGAACAAAAACGTCACTCACGGGATGGAAAGCGGGAATTGCCCGAACGAAAATCACCCCGATAGAAAAAGTGTGGATGTCCGGCTATGCAGGACGAGATCGACCAGCCGATGGAACCCTCCATGACCTTTGGGCAAAAGCGATTTTGCTTGAAGATTCAAAAAAGAATCGCAACCTCCTCATTTCGCTTGACCTAATTGGAATCGACCGTGAGTTATCGCGATCGGTCTGTCGCGAGATTGAAAAAATCCACAAAATCCCTCGAGCCAATATTGCGATTATGACATCGCATACCCACACCGGTCCGGTCGTCGGACGAAACCTGAGTTCAATGTACTTTTTTGACGATCAACAAAAGAAACTAGTCGGCGACTATACGGACAAACTGGAGTTGAAAATTTTGAAGACGGTCGGCGCTGCAATCACCAACATCGAACCCGTCACGCTGTTTGAGGGAATCGGGCAGGCAGATTTTGCTGTTAATCGCCGCAACAACTCCGAAAAAGACGTACCTGAATTGCGTAAAAAAAAATCGTTGAAAGGACCGATCGACCATGAGTTACCCGTCTTGTTAATCAAAGACCAAGCTAAGGATTTAAAAGCGATCCTATTCGGGTACGCATGCCATGCAACCACACTCAGCTTCTACAAATGGTCAGGCGACTGGCCCGGCTTTGCGCAACTTGAAATCGAAAAGCGACATCCTGGAACCGTTGCTATTTTTTGGGCTGGATGTGGTGCAGATCAAAATCCATTGCCGCGGAGAAAAGTTGAATTGGCAGAAAACTACGGGAAACGGATTGCTGATGGCGTCGACAAAATCCTAAAGTCTGGCCTGAAACCCGTAGCGGGCAACCTTGAAGCCAAATACGAGGAGATTGATATCCCTTTCGATGATCTGCCATCAAAAAAGCGAATCACAACCGATACGAAATCTTCCAATCGATACATCGCCAGCCGGGCAAAACATCTTCTGCGAAAGATTGAGACGGACGGATCTTTAAAAGCCACATATCCTTATCCTGTCCAACTTTGGCGGATTGGCGAACAGATTACGTTCGTAATCCTTGGCGGCGAAGTGACAGTCGATTACTCCATTAGGCTCAAGAATCAACTAACACGAAACAATGTCTGGGTAGCCGGCTACGCGAATGACGTGATGGCCTATATCCCCTCCAGACGAGTGCTTTTAGAAGGCGGCTACGAAGGTGACACTTCGATGATCTATTACGGATTGCCATCGAAGTGGAGTGCCGAAATCGAGGAGCGGATTGTCGCTGCTGTTCAAAAATTGGCAAGCGAAAGTCAGTAGCGTTTTATTTGAAATAGAGAAATCACAACAGATAATCGTGCACAAACTTTAACGGCTCGATCCGTATTGGCATGACAACTCGGTCCAACGAAAACAACGTACGATACGCGATGACCATGACTCTTGGCCTCACTTTGCGTCGGTGCAGCAAGTGCATGCGAGCACGATGAGGCGGCTTCCGAAGAGGCTATCCCAACTTTGAGCCTACTTCTTTGTGACCGGTATTTCCTCGCCAGCGTCATACCCTAAGCTCGCGTACGCCTTACTCAAACATGAACGTGAACCACGCCACCAATTGTCTCAAGTCGACCGCCTGCGCCTGTCGCACATCTTACAGAGCAATCAACACCAAAAGATTCAAAACCAAAAGATTCAAAACCAAGAAACGAAATTGGGTTTTAAGCCGAAAACAGCTTAAAACCCAATTTTGCGAATTCATATTGAGAAAATTCATATTGAGCGGACGAAGAGGGATTCGAACCCCCGGTAGGTTGCCCTACGCCGGTTTTCAAAACCGGTGCCTTAAACCAGACTCAGCCATTCGTCCATTGACTACGTTTCAAATTCGTAGGATCCCTAAAATAATCGATTGCCTTGACTTTCGGAAGTGCCGTTTCGAGATTCGAAATTGAGTTTTCGAAAAAGAATTCGCATTGCAAGGATTTTCCTGTTAGACGCCCTCGCAACGTGCTGAATTTCGTTTCGAAAGCGGAGTTAAGGCACAATAAAAACCGGAAGCACCCTCAAGGAAAACGGTACGTTCCTAACTGTTTTTTAGATCAATAAATCAACCAGCTTGCCAGATGCGGCTAACGCTGCGTCCAGGATCACCCCAGTTTCGATTGTTGGGTATTGGTGCTGGGTGTTGGGTGTTGGAGCACGAGCGACTGACCGTATGCACCAACATCATTCCGTTCGCGGCACAAAGCTACCACCATGGACTGGCATTTTTGCAACCGTTTCCACCGCCTGTCCTTTTGGCAAGGGAAAAACCTCCAAGAATTTTTCGGCAACATCTTCTGTTATATCAAATTGATCCGCGGTGCAGAAAACGTTTTCCTTGCGAATCACAACGCTCAGACCTTTTTGCTCGGCAATTGCCTTGGCAATAGGTTGCACGTTCGAAAGAAATTGCTCATCCAGTCGTTGCTTGATCGCCGTCAATTGCAGGCGAGTCTCCTGCCAACGCCGGTTGTAATCTTTCGATTGCTTGAGCCGAAGAGCGGTGATTTCTTTCAATTGCTCCTCGCTTGGATCCTTCCCATGTTCGGCTTCGAGCTTTTTTAGATCTTGAAGGTGAATTTTTCTCACTCCCTCAAGGATCAAATCAAACTCGCGACCTTTTTGGTCAATAGCCAAGTTGATCTCAGCCAGCTTTCCGGAATCACGTGCAATTTTATTGACATCAATTGTGGCGATACCTGCTTTAGTCAGAACGTCGCTATCGACTCCAACCGAATCCTCCTCCGTTAGCTCGGACGTCGCTGTCGAACGACTACAGCCGTTGATGGCAAAAACCAGCCCAAAGCTGACAAAAACAAAGCAGAGGAATTTTTTGAAGAAAGACATCCTTTTCTCCTCAAGAGATTTTCGCCAAGTCCGTCGGCGATCTACCAGTGCGAAAGCCCGCAAGCTGTTGTTGCGGTGATATTCGGCTCACTTCGAACCATGCAACTTAAATTAACATAACTCGCCAACTTTTCCCTACAGCGATTTTCCATTTAACTAAGAAGATCGCAGCGGTTCACTTGGGATATGACTTACGCTGGTCGCTAATTGTGCGCCCACCACGAATACAGACACCGCGCCAGACGGTGGGATCTCAGCTTGTGTGGGATCTCGGAACGTAGCTACCGTCGCCAGACGGCGGAATTTTAGAATCGCGACCCTCCACGCTCTAGCGAGCGTAGCTACTCATTGGAATCATTGCCTCGCCGGGACCGAAACGCTCCACACCCTGTCGAGCTTAGCAAGGCGATAAACGGCTCGCTCTGGCGAGCGTGACGACCGGGCTAGTTTCGAATCGACGTCCAGCTCGCTTGACTTGACGGAGCACGAAATGGTGCCATGGTTGAAGAACCCTGATTTCGAGTCGGTACCGAACGAACATACTGACCACTGCTTGAGCTTGCATTGGAAAAACGGTTGCCGGTGGATGACGTAAGGTAGCCGGCATGCCTAACGGGCGAGTAACCCCATTTTCCGCGGATCAACGACGCCGTTTGGTTTCCGCCACTTTGGTCAACGACCGGAGCTGGATTGGCTGGCATATTGATGACCGGAGGGCTAACGTTGACTGGGTTTGTGTTTGACGAATTTACAGCGTCGACACCCGTTTTGGATGCAGCTGGATCCGCCTCAGGTTGTGGAGGGTAAACGAGACGACGCTGAAACTCCGGATCAGGGCGAATTTCACTTGGATTTAACTGCGGAACGGAGTTTGCCGGTGTCGAGTAACTCGCATTCGGATTCAAGCCGTAATTTTGTGTCGGACTTGGGCTGCCGTAATACTGAGGCTGAACAGGGGCTGAAACAGGCGATCCAGTTCCACATGAGGTACATGACCCGGTGGTGCTGTAACTCGTTTCATAAACGGTGTAGGGAACTCTGTGCTGAACTGTCCTATAAACGGTTCGATACGTCGTGTAGGGAACCCGACGAGCCTGCATTTGATAGGTTGTGCATGGTTTCATGCAGGTCGTAATGCAACCAGTCTGCGGATTGGTTGATGTTGATGGCCGGTAATAGGTGGTCGGAACGCGGTACCATTCGGAGCGGTAGGCAGTGAACGGAACGTAGTTCGCCACTACGCGATTCACCGTTTGATAACGAGTGGTTGGACACATCGAAGTGCATGTTCCCGGCAATTGATTCGCAGGTGCACCCGCAATTCCTGCCGGAGCTTGTGTCGGGGGATAATAGGCGTTGTAACGGTAGGCCCTCGTGGGCGGTACACCTCGAAGCCAATCCAACAATGGACCCGCTTCACACGATTCGGCACAAACACCAAACAACACGACAGCAAGTATAGCGACAGACAACTTGTATTTTAGCATTCTAAAAATTCCCAAATGAGGCAGATGCAGCGCAGCCTCTCGATAAGTATGTGGAGCGATAGCTTCACGAAGAAGGTTAGGGCAAGGAACTTCATGAGAAAAGCAACTTCCCCGAAGAAAGTTGCTCATATTGCCGTTTCCGTAACGATTATTCCGGCAGCAAAAGGAATTCCAGCACCGGACACTTTTAAATTCAGTCGCAAATCGTTAATTCACAATCGTTGCCGCTAGCAGATTGCCTTCTGTCGGCAGAAGAAAATGACAAAAATTCGCGTTGCCAAAACTGGGCGGATCCTCAAAATATGGTCTTCATCTCATTCGAAAGGAAGCGAATGTTTCAAGCAAAAGATATCGTGGCTCTTCAGAAGTCTACCGTTGCCCGGTGGCATCAGGCGCCCGTCGAAATTACTGGTGAAGGACTCATGTCCATCGCATGCCAGCAACATGCATTCAATTACAATTTGTGGCACGAAGAAGACATCGCGCGAAGTCGTGATGTGACCGATACACAGATCGCCCAGGTAAAACGAAACATCGATCAACTCAATCAAAATCGGAATGATTGGATCGAAAAAATTGACGATGCGATTTCGGATTATCTTGATTCAATATCGATCAATGCCGCGCATGATGCTCCGATCAATACCGAAACGCCCGGAAGTGTTATCGATCGCCTTTCCATCATTGCGATCCGTATCTACCACTTGGAAGAACAACTGGAGAGGACAGATGTCGATCAAAAACACACCGATTCGGTTAAACAAAAGATCGCCATCTGCAAGTTGCAGCGCGATGAACTGGCAACAGCCCTCGACCAATTGATGGATAGCTTTCAGAGCGGGGCCAAACGTCACCGAACGTATCGTCAGTTTAAGATGTACAACGATCCGGCATTGAACCCCTACTTGTATGCCAAACGCGCAGCTTAAAACGGAGCTGGAATATTGTATTTTCTTAATCGCTAACGTCGCGCAAGCAAAACGACTGCAGCAATCTTTTTCTTCGTGTTATTGTCGATTTCCAAAACATGGCAATACTTCCTAGTTCCAAAACATGGCAATACTTCCTAGCCTTGGCGGTCAATTACAAGAACGAAAAAAGCGATGCTGATTACTCAGCATCGCTTCATTTACATTCGGTTCTAGCCTTCGCCTTAGAAGGCTTTCATCTTCAAAGCCAAATGATTACTCTGGCGGCTTTGCTGCTGCTGCTTCACCACCCGCAGCTGTTTCGTTGTCGATATCGGTATCATTTACGACATTCTTCGGCTTCTTTCCGGTCATATCCTTTGCCTTGGTGACGGTGTTATCCACGCCACCACAACCGATTGAAAAGACCGAAATTACGCCCGCAAGAGCTACAAATTTCAAAAAGTTTTTCATTGTTTCATCCGTTAAATAATTAATATTCTAAAAAAATACGACGTGAAATGTCACGCCGTATCAATCTGAATTTGCTTTCAAACGAGAACCTACTCAGGAAGTTCGTTTGGTGCACCTTCACGCATACTGGTTGCGTTGTACCAAGGCCACAAAGCAATTGACTCAGAGATAGGACGAACTGAACCGTCACCTAGAGCGAATTGAGTGATTTGTGGGTGCTCAGAAGAGAACTGGTACCAACGACGGTAGTAAGGATCCTGATCAGCATTGCTGTCGATCGGGCAAGGGAACCGGTTACGAAGTCCCCACTTTGAAGCCATCGCACATCCACCGATCCAAGACATTGAGTATCGACGAATACGACCTTGGCCACCAGCTAGGTAGTTGTCGTTGCCACCGGTGGTTTCACCGAAAGCAAGAGTGTTACTTGAACCGTCTTGAATTGAAGCAAAGGTGTGATGACTACGGTTACCGTAGATCCCCGCGTAAACATTTGCAGAGTTTGGTGCACGGAAGTTGCTTCCAACGCCAGCGACACCAAGATAATTACTACGACCCATCTTGATTCCGGTTTCTCCACCTAGGCTGAAGTAACCCAAAACCATCGAAACGTCGCCGAAGGGGCAGGTGTCTGGGTTGTTTGGCTCTGATCCTGTTCGGAAGGGATAAAGAACGCATGCGGTACCGAATGCATTGTCGTACGCGTCGGTTGACGGGCAAAGCATTGCATTGATTCGGGTTAGACCACACAACCAGGTGTCGTCAGCTTCCCACCATGGAGCATAACCGCCAGGAAGACCGTCTTGCTTACGACCCCAACGTGACTGATCAATGTCGGTTGAGAAGTAGCCTGAATCTTCAACCATGTCGTATACGTTCTGAAACTCCATGAACGGAAGAAGGTGAGCTAGAACACCAACGTTTTGAACGTCCCAGAAACCTGATGAACCGGTAGGTGAGTAGCTTAAGTTGTTGTTAATTCCAAGGATCCCGGGAGGGAATCGCTTCCTCGTGTCGTGGTAGTTGTGTGAAGCCAAAGCAATCTGCTTTAGGTTGTTCGCACACTGCGTACGACGGGCTGCTTCACGTGCAGCCTGAACTGCTGGAAGCAATAGTGCAATCAAAATACCAATGATTGCGATAACCACGAGCAATTCCACTAGCGTGAAACCACTTTTTTTCGTTGCTCTCATAGGGCAACCTTTCGCAAAAAAGAAGAAGAATAAAATGAAATAATTGAACCGTAATTGCTTACGGGGCTGTCTTAGGATTACGTAAGCAGATTCTAACAGAATCCTGTATTAGTATTGTCAAATTTTGGCAGAATACGATACTTTTTGTTACTTTTTTCGAAAAAAACCAAATAAAGGCGAAACATTTTCACCAAACGGTCACCATTTTGAGACGATGATCACAAACTGAGACGTTTCTTCACTTCTGCAACAGAACAGCTCGCATCTGGCTCGGGTACTTCGTCGCTCTCAATTTGGAACCATTCAGGCTTAAACTTAATGAAACCATGTTGACTGTCACCCCGACTCGAATCATTCGAGTTCTTGATCGCCAAACGGGCCGTTAACGCCATTACTGCATCCGCCAATGCGACTTCAGGGCTACATCGAGGCTGATTCCCCCAATCTTTTGAAGCAATGCAATACGCCCAATGCTCAATTTGCTCGGCGTATCCACGACTGACGGGCCCTGATGAAGCCGCCTGAGCCGGTCCAGAATCACCGCTTTGAGTTGTGTCCAAAACGGCTTCGCTCTTGCCTTTATCCCATTTGGCACCCACTTTCGTAGATGTCGAACCGCTCTTGTAGATCAGGACGTCTTTTTCCTTCTCTAATACAAGTGTTCCCTTAGTTCCCATTACAACTTCACCATAACCGCCAAAGCCATTTCCATTGATCGACGAGTAAGTCACAATAATCCGCTTATTCGGATCCTCCTCACCGCTAGGTATACCCGTTTCTGGGTTGGGAACATTGTTTACCGGATCCCTGTATCCAACGCGGTATCCCGGCTCATATCCAGGGCCAGGAAACTCAAAAGTGCAATAGACATGATCCGCAGCATCGCGATCGTTGGGGAACGTATGACGTCCGCCCGCTGCATGCACGGTCAGCGGCAGGATTTTCTGATCACTCAAGGCGCTAATAAAAATACTTGAGGCGTCCAGTTGGTGAGAACCAAGTTCCGCCATCAAACCCGCACCCGTTCGATCCCAAACTCGCCATCGAATCAACTCTTCAAGGGCACCGACTTTGTCTGTTCCGTATCCAGCCTGCTTAAGTAGACTTGGAGAAATGTCACCGTCCGCAATGAGACCTTCCCACTGCCGGATCTTTTGCAATGTGCTCTTACCTTTGGGCATGATGCCTTGGAGCGCAGCTAATTGATCGGCGAGCTTGTCGATCTTATTTCCGGTACCATACTCTGGCTCACCACCCGGCAGCGGCATCGTCCACGAGTCCTTTCCAGGCAGGTTTCCACGATGCCATTGGGCGCGAATATGATGGATTTCGCCGAGCAAACCCCATTTAATCAAATTGATCGCATTGTCGTAGAGCACGCTGTAATGACGTTGATGCCCGGTCGCGCAATACAGGCGTTTTTTATTTGACACACGCCCCATCAACTTGCATTCGGCAATGTTGTGAGCCATCAACTTCTCGGTCAAAACATGCTTACCCTCCTGCATCGCTTCAATCGAAACCTTTGCGTGCAAAAACAGTGGTAGTGCGATAATCACGGCGTCAATATCGTCCCGTTTCAGCAAATCCTTGTAGTCTTGATAGACATCAACGTGCTTTCGGGCTTCATCCTCAGTTTTCCATCCGTAGACTTCCATCAAGCCTTTGCGATGTTTTTTCGCATTTGCCGATGACCAATCACCATGAAATGCCCGGAAAACACTGGAAGGTCGAATATCGCAAATCGCCTTGACCTCAACATAATTCGGATTGAGCGCACCGATCAGCACATTTCCCTCATCCCCTGTTCCAATCACACCGATTCGGACTGGATTGGCTGGCCGGCCGTAATTGAAGTAAAGGGCACCAATTCCGGCAGCCGTCACGCCACCAGCGGCGATCACCTGTTTCAAGAAACCACGCCGATGCCTGTGGAGCGTCTGCCGATCGTAGTCATTCAAAACGTCATAATAGTTGTCGCGTCCTACTTCACGTTCATCTGGTGTCAAATTCATCCGATTGAATCCTCGTTTTTAGATGGAAATATTTTTCGTGCAATTGCGTGGATGAAATAATCAAGTCCGGCAAATCGTCCCGCACAAGTTGCTGCCAACACAAATGCTGCACATGTTTCAATTAAGTAAAGAATGCCCAGTGGCGTCGAGCCTTCGCCCAAAATCGCAGCCTGCGTCATCAGGACTGAAACCAAAAACAGCCCCGCTCCCATTGCGGCAAATCGGGTGAACAAGCCAGCAATCAAAAGGACGCCAATCGTCATATCGAAACATGGGATAGCCTTGTTCATAAACGTCATCATTGTCGAATCGCTGGGTGTCTGAAGCGTAAGTTCGGTTCGTTTCGCGTCACTCAACTCTACGATGCTGAGCAATTCACTCCGAAAACCGGCCCAAAAACCGTCGATTTCCGCCAACCAGCCCGCCAAAACTTTCTTCCGATCGCTGGAAATGGTCTCTACCTGCTGTCGGAGCAAGTTGACGTTGTCTGCGACTTTTTTCATTTTTCTAGTGCGAACGTTGTCCTCGTCAAACTCCGAAAGCGTACCGTCAACGTCCGCAATTTCGTAGTCTCGCTCAAAACCCTCAAGCCGCGATTCGCCCATGAAATAATAGTTAATTTCCTCTTCGTTGACCGTCAAGAAATCTTGTAAAGTATCTGAGTAGGCGGTGAAAATGCGGTTCGCAGCACCCGTTTTTCTTGTATCTCTTATCGCCAGAATCGTTTCCTCGGCCGATCGGTACTGATCGTTAAAAACAACGTATTCGTCCGATTTGGAGTCCAGTTTTTCCAGTTTGATTCGCATTCGCTGACGCAAATCAACAAGCCGCTTTTCCTCTTTAACTAGTTGATCAACCACATAATCCTTATACGTTTCCCATATCTTCAGAGTGCGACTGGGGTCAATCTTGTTGTTGCCCTCTTTGAGCGGATCATAGCAAAGTCGGACTTTTCCGTCATAATCTGGCACCATGGCATGAAATTGCTCCGCGAACGGACCCTTCGCCGCTTTCAGAAACCCGGACGCATCAAATCCACCACCCTGGATTTTCTGGTGGCCTTGATCAAAAAAATGCAGTCCGATCACGATCCGCAAACCGGCCAGACAAATAAATGACAGAACGAGCTGAGTTTTATTCAGTTGAATCAACGAGGATTCCTGAGTTTTTAAAGGTGAGAATCGGGTTTCAGTCCAATTGCCGACAATTGGTAACCGTTATTATGCTCAAAAACTAACGGATTTCAAAGTCTCGCTTATGATTCTGAAAAGTCGGAAAAAAACCGGGCTCAAATCGCTTTTCGCATGAACCCCGTTCGTGTCGAGACCCGTGGATTTTTAGGCAGAAATCGTCGCAGTCTTGAAAATTCAATGTCAACAACAATCGGGGGATCGATCGATGCCCCGTGTCTCGCGAAATTGGAGCATGGCGGCCAATCCATTAACATTTCGGCATTTTGAGGACACAGACGGCTGCAATCGTCGAAACGACAGAGAAACTCATTCAGTCGCCAAAATGGGAGGGACTGGGCATTCGATCGATTCGGCAAAGGCCCGAAATAACTCCGCTTCGGAAATGGTAATTCTTTCATCCGCTGCAACCGCCGTTGCAGCCGCATGTAAAATTTGTTTTTTTAGCTGAGGTGCGGCTTCGTTAATCCGCTCCAAGCCGTTGTCTAATAGTTTAAAATTACATTTTGACTTGGGCATCAGTTCAAACGGCACTTTTTCACCAATCGACTCTGAAGCCAAACGAAAGGCCTTTGCCGCCTCTTTTTCATCAGCGTGGCCGACATAGACCAATACCGCTAACACCATTTCGATGTCGGCTTTGATTTGCTTCGCCTGATGAAAACGAACCTTTGCTGGCGGACGCAAACCAAATCGACGGTCTAAATGGGACAAAATCAGATGCTGAAGAATAAATTCGAAAAGATCGATATGCTGATCTGCCTTCACCAATTCGATGACGCTGTATCCAAACCGTTTGTACTGTTCAAGCGAAAGTTCTGACAAAGTCGATTGCACGATTTCAAGACACGGCAACCTCTGACTCTGCGGCAGACGCTTGACGTAGGGCAACAACTTTAAAGTCTCTGCAACTGTCGTCTGTCCTTCTGCCTGCTGAATGACACTCAATTGCTTCTTGCGAATCGCTTCCTTGTCATCCAACAATAAACTGTAGACAACACACCTCGCACTAAACGGATCATGAACTGCTGATTTGATCAGCGGATCAATCGAATCGATCATCCCTTGCGAGTGCTGCACATGATCATCATCCAACATTCCAACCCCAGCGATAATTGCGGCCGGACTCAGCGGCATCCCTGCACCGGGCATGTTTTTTGTCATTTCGCCCATCGGACCAAACCCTTCCCCCCCCATACCCGGAATCGGAAAGTTCTTTAGCATTTCCGCCGGATCTTTTCGCGCCGCTTTCGGCTGAGGTTTTTCTGCGACAGGACGTTGATACCGATGTTGCATGTACTTCGAATAATTCCCATCAAACTGTGGATCGATTTTTCGAATCCGATCAGCGATTGGCGGGTGTGTCGATAATCCGCCAAATGCCGAGGAAACCCCCTCCGCAAAAAACATGTGACTCGCTTGTTGGGCCGTCGGAATCTTGATCGCAGACGAACCAGCAGACGCCCCGATCACTTTTAATGCACCGCTGATGGTGTTTGGATCACGAGTAAACTGCACTGCGGATGCGTCCGCCAAATATTCTCGCTGACGCGAGATGGCCGCCTGAATCATTCTCGCGCAAATTTGCCCCAGAAAGCCAACCACCATAATCACCAGGCCACCCACGAAAATAGCGATCGCAATTTGGTTTCCATTTTTATTATTTCGGCCTGACGACGAGATGCTCGCAAAGCGAAAGATGTAATAGCCAATGATTGCCAGCATTTGGATCCCAAACAGCCATCCAATCAAGCGGACATTCAACCGCATGTCGCCGTTGAAGATGTGACTAAACTCATGAGCAATCACACCCTGAAGCTCCGCCCGATTCATGATCTCAATCGTGCCTCGATTGACGCCGATCACCGCATCATTGGGCGTAAAACCTGCTGCAAACGCATTGATGCCGGGCTCTTGATCCAGAACATAAACTGGCGGAACGGGAACACCGGACGCCAAGGCCATTTCTTCGACCACATTCATGACGACTCGTTCATGTTGGTCCGTTGTCGCAGAACTAATCCGACGCCCACCCAGCATCGACGCAACCTGCTCGCCGCCGCCCCTTCTGATTTCGGACACTTTGAATAGACTTGCAAGTCCCACAACCGACGTAACACCGATCGTCACAAAGAGGAGGACCTCGGGATGAAACCAGTTCGCCTCAATCGCTTCCTTTCCAGAACTATTCGCATTGAGAGCGCAGGCAATGACGATGTAGATCAAGATGATCATCGATGAAATCGCCAGCCCGAAGTAAAACACCAGAACCTTTGTCTTGGTGCGAGCTTTATCCTGATTCTGAAAAAAATCCATGAATTGATCCTTAGAATGCAGTGCTGAATTTCCGTCGAAACTCAACTGATTTGCAGTTGTTTCTCAAAGAGAATGCGACATCAAGATCTGCCGTAAAGGGGTACAAAAAAACACGCGAACCGGAATGCGCGTGTCTTCTATAATTTAATGCCTGTCCGACAAAAACCGAAACTAAAATTCGATCTTGGGTCGGGCTCGCGCTTCCTCAGCTTCTTTCTCATCCAATTCCCAAAGCTCTGCTTGTTGGAAACCAAGTGACGCAGCAAAGACAACCGCAGGGAACTGTTCACGAGTCGTGTTGTAGACCGTGACCGAATCGTTGTAACCTTGGCGAGCAAATGTCACCTTGTTTTCCGTCGATGTCAGTTCTTCTTGCAACTGCATCATGTTTTGATTGGCCTTAAGATCTGGATAGGCTTCCGAGACCATCATCAAACGAGATAGTGTTCCACCCAATGCGGATTCCGAAGACGCCAGATTTTTCATTGCGCTCGGATCACCAGGATTCGAAGACGCTGCTTTCTGGGCAGAAATTGCCGTGTTTCGTGCCGCAATTACCGCTTCCAATGTGTCCTTTTCATGCGCCATGTACCCCTTTGCGACCTCAACCAAGTTGGGGATCAAATCGTATCGGCGTTTCAATTGCACATCAATTTGCGAGAACGCATTCTTATATCGATTACGCTTTTCAACCAAACCGTTGTACGTCGACCACAAAAAGAGCCCGATGACGACAACCGCAACGCCAATCACGGCACAAATGCCCCCGGCGATCAGCCACCCGTTTTGAGCAAATACGATCATTTATATTTCCCAGTAATTTTTTAAGAATTCACCATTGATCGAAATTCGTTTCGTTCAACATGTGCCATTCGGTTTTCGATCCAAATTATTTGGCATAAATTTGAGTAATACGTCATTCTGAATCTTTTCCCCTCGCTTCGCAACATACCGCGATGATTTGTGCGCCATTCGGGCCGAAGTATCGGAAACGCGTAAAACGTCGCTTCCTTGGGAGACTTAGCGGTGTAGCAACGGCGAAATTTAAAATTTCCAATTTGCGATGGTCATTACCGGGCAGTTCATTAAAGGTTCGCCCACAGAACCATCAAAACTCGCCTCGAAGGGGTAACGAAAAAAATCGAATCGGTGCACGCAGGTTGCGCCGAGGACCTATTTCCTAGAACCTTCGCATTTCGCAGTTTTGAATCGTGCGCTGACGGTCACCGGGTCCCTTCCGTTTTTGGAACCTTTTGCAATATCTAGTTTTTGAACCTATTGCTGCCCGCAATTTCAAACGAAAAAGTTGATTGCTGCAGCGGGATATAAGTTAAGACTTCCCGCTGCTACCGCTTCGATTATCGCCAATAAAATGCCGATTGGCGGAGTGAATCACGTTGGAATCAGTGAATCACGTTGGAATCACGAGGGCTCTATATTGTGACGACACGCCACTTAATTAGGGAGGCGGATCCAAACAGTTCACCGCGTGGGCATGCAATCGCCAGTCAACTGGCTGCAAATGTTTGGTAATCTGATGATGGTACGGTCAATGCACACAACAACGACGCTCTGCCAACAAAAAAACAATCCTCCAAACGCTGAAACTTGACCGAACAGCGTTATGGAATCTGGTTTGGCAGGTCGGTTGTCAACGTCGAGCGTGCTACTTCCCGACAGTCATTGGAACAGTAACTGAATTACCTGCCCCAAGACTGGTTTGAAAAACGATCGGTATTTGACGCGGCAAATCCGATCGGCCGGTTGAGTTAAACGTCACCGTCACCAAATGCACTTTTTTAGTCGTCGATGCAACTTTGATATCGACACGTGGATCCTTACACTGCACCGCAGTGATTTGAAATCCTTCATTGCCGCGCAAAACCAGTCGGGTTTTTTTCACGATTCCGTTTTCTAGCGACGGGATACTGATTTGCGAAGGACTTACCGAAAGCGGCGAATTCACATTGGCAACGACCGTCAATGGAACCTTATTCATTTTACGATCGTTCGTAACAACAATTAGCTCAGCATTTAAATGCCCAACCGGTGCACTCTCATCAATCGTGGTCGTTAACCGATACTTCACCAGTTTGGATGAACGTTCCAGTTCTACCAATTCCGCAGAAAGGTACGGACAACCGCTTTGAATGTCCTCGATCTTCCAGAGAGACGATCCCGCATAACTGATTGTCGTTGAAAGTGTTTTGGTGACACCTGAATCGACGTTCTGAAAACTAATGGAACCGGGATCAAAGACGATATCGCTTCGAATGTATCCCGATACGATCAGTTGGATTTCGAAGCGATAAGGCTGAGTGAAACTTACGGTGATCGTCGCATTCTTTTTCCCTAGAAATGATCGCGTATTAAAGTCAGCAATAATTTCCCCACTGCCGAAGGGAGCAATTTCTTTCGTGCTGAAGGTTGCCGTTGTGCACCCACACGATGAACGAACGCTCGCGATAATAATTGGCTTGGAATACGGGTTGTTGATCACAAACCGATGCAATGATTTTGCTCCACGAGCCACCGCACCGAAATCATGCCGAGTCTCGGTAATCAGCTTTTTCCGCAAGTCGTCCGCGTTTGTAGATTTCGACTCTATCGCAAAAAGGAGCAATAACATCGCTGCACAAACGATCGTTGCCCTTTGCCGCAATTCGCTTTTTAAAGTTTTCGTCATCATAACTTGCAAGATGCGGGAGTAATATTCGCGTAATACGACGGGATGCCATTTCACCTAATCAGAAAATCGGCAACGCAAACGAACCGACTCGACGAAAATACAGAGAGTCTCAAAAAAGATCGCATTCGGCGGTCCACCAAAACCACCCAGCCCCCCTGAATCGCCAATTAACAATTTAACAATGGCAGCATACGAACGACAGCATTCACATCACGCGCAATAGGAGTAATTATCGCCAGACGTGTGCTTCACATTGCCGATGCATACCAAACGCTCGTTTATCGGCCTGAAGTCCCTAGGAAATCGAAAAATTGACAAGTCGAAAACGTCGCTGGATTCAGCCAATCAAAACGAACATAATCGAGAAGAGTCTTCACCATTCACTTATTAGAAATCAAATGTTCCAAATCGACGAACGAATTGACTACGCCCGCGTCCAGCAATTCGCCAGCCAGGTCTCAAACATTTCAAATCGATTGAGTCGTGAATTAGAAGAGAATCTCACGGATGCTCAAAGTGATGATTTTTATCTGGGCTTACTTGCTGGATATGCAAATTCTCTAGCGGTAAACCAAAACGACGAATTATCCGACGAAGACAAAAGCTCTTTGCTGGGTGCAATTGTCGCAACGGTCGCCGACAAAATCGCGAAACGTGGTCTTTGATCGTTCCGAAAACGCCACGCGCTAAAATTCGCGATTAAACCAATGGCATCACCAATGCTAACAGTATGGTCACGAACAAACTGACCAGAGATAGCACGATCAGCATCACGGTCCAAGACTTGAGCGCTTCACCTTCAGTCAAGCCGCCCATCTTGGCAAAGATCCAAAAACCGCTGTCGTTCATCCACGAACCGAATAGCGACCCAGCACCGATGGCCGTCGCAAGGTACACATAGTTGAAACCGATCTCTTGGCCACTGACAATTGCGGCGACCATCGACGACCCAACAATCATTGCAACGGTGCTCGACCCCTGCGCGATTTTCAATACAGCGGAAATCAGAAAGCCAAGCAATAGGAATCCGATACCGGAAAAGCCACCGTCGCCGGAAAACAAATTCTGAATTGCAGGACCAATATTTGCCGCGTCAAGCATTTTGCCGAAGGCCCCGCCGCCAGCCGTAATCAAGATAATCACGCCTCCACTCATTAGCGCTTCTTCAGTGGACTTTGCAAGTTCTGCAAATGACAACATTCTTTGCTTGGCCAGCGTAATCAACGCAATCAATGCTGAAACCAAAAGCGCAAAGTTCGCATTCCCAAAAAAGTCAAACACGTTCGCGACCTGCCGCGGTGTCGTTTTCCAATCATGAGGCTTGACTTGGTTTGGATAAGCCGATTCGATAAACGATCGATTCATTCGTTCGACGATCGCTGGCTTCATCCGAACACCTTTTTTCTTTAACAACTTTTTGGCGATCGGATTCAGCTTTATGCCTAGGAATGCATCTTCATCATAAAAATTTCGGTCGCGAATCAGCACATTCAAGCCTTCTTGGATTTTCACAAAGTCCGGCTCCGCTGAAAGCAAGGTGCTTTCTGTCATTGATGGATGGTCGGCAATTAACCTCGCAACATTGACGGGTGAAGCACTGTATTGTTCCGCAACGAGCGATGCGAACCCCTTATCCAAATCATTGAGTCGGAACCGTGCGGCATGTTGCTTGTCAGCAATTGTCGTCGCAACCGTAGAAAATGAAATCAAGATGACCGGGATGATGACAGGTGCCAAAGAAATCCACAAAGACGGAAGATCTTCGTCCTTGATCGGCTCGGGCTCCGGGCTACCTGGTAATTCACGCATTGGCGTCTGCATGATTCGATCCGCAATCGCCCCACACGTCAGCCCCGCAAATGCAGCCGGCAACGCTACGATCGCCCCAACCAGAATCATGGTCCCAAGGTCGACGCCCAAATTGGATGCCATAAGCAGGGGGCCTGGCGTAGGCGGAACCAAGGTGTGCGTAATCGCGCCGCCGGCGCCGATCGCCATGATGTAAAGCAAGTATTTCACACCCGTTCGTTTATGCAATGATCTTGCCAAGGGTACGAGTAAATAAAACACGGTGTCGAAGAAAACCGGAACTGCAAGCACAAAGCCGCTTCCAAGCAACGCAACGGGCGCTCGCTTCTCACCGAGCAGATCCATGAATGTCCGAACGATTCGATCAGCCGCTCCGCTATCCAACATGCATTTCCCGATAATCGCAGCCAATGCAATGACGATTCCAATTCCCCCGACCGCGTCGCCAAGTGCCGATGCGACGCGTCCAATTTTTTCACCAAACTCACCAGGTGCCAAAACGCTGACGACGATTGCGGAGGTGATCAAAGCTAAAAACGCGTTGATCTTAAAGCCGATAATCAGCCCCAAAACGACGGCAATTCCGATCGCTAAAACCAGCAATGGGTAAATCGTGTCCGACCAGGCGGATGTCGATTTGGAAGTTGCTTTCGACGAACCAACGGCGCCGACTACCTCGCCCTCTTTTGATTCGACGTCGCTCGCACCACCGTTTTCCGATTGAGTTTCTTTATCGATTAATAATTTTTTTTCAGAACCAGCTTCGGTATTTGAAACCGATTCGGACGGATCTTGTAAATCTCCGGCAGCAGCGATGCTTGACATGCACGCCATTAAGACCGCAATAAAAACCATTAGAGTGAAATCAAGTTGCCGATTTCGCATTATCGATCCTGCCGAATTCCAAGTGTTCAAAATATCTATATGTCTCGACGAGCATGACATACCGCCAAGTGAGATTCAAGCCATTGCGATCGAGCCAAACAACCCGTGAGCGACCTTGCGACACAAATTCGGCGCTTATAACATGGCTCTTTCGCTAAAAACCTTCCCAGATTTCATAGGCATTGTAATGTCAAACGCGTTGATGCGGCACGTCATTTCAGCAACCGTTCAGAACGTCCCGGGCGTACTTTCGCACATTTCGGGAATGCTTGCATCTCGTGGCTACAACATTGACTCGCTCGCAGTCGGTGAAACGGAAGACCCCAATCTGTCCAGAATGACCTTTGTTGTCATGGGCGACGACAATATTTTGGAGCAGGTCGGTAAGCAATTAGAAAAGATTGTAACGGTCGTCAAAGTCAAAAACATTAGCTCGTCTGATTATGTCGAGCGCGATTTGATGTTAATCAAAGTCAGTGCCCAACCGGGACCACAGCGATCAGAGATTCGCGAACTTTCTGATATTTTCCGAGCTCAAATTGTGGACGTCAGTCATGAAAATGTATTGATCGAAATTTCGGGAAAAGAAAACAAGATCAATGCGTTTATCGAAGCCATGCGTGAATACGGAATTGTCGAATTGGTCCGAACAGGTCGAATCGCGATGACACGAGGCAATGGCTTAATCAAGGAACTGGTTGAAGAACCAGTTGCTCAAAACTAGCGTCAGCGACATTTTTCGTCTTTTCATTCCAAGAAGCGAATGTTGAATTCGCTTTTTGCACTTCAGTTTGAGCAAGTGCTGGTCGCATGAAGACGTTTGCAATTGAATTTGCTCAACTACCACACCAACTTCAATCACTTTTAACAAGAACGGGAACTCAAAATGGCGGCTACAATTTATTATGACAACGACGCTGATCTTTCACTCTTAAAAGACAAGACCATTGCAATTCTTGGTTATGGAAGCCAGGGCCATGCTCAGGCACAAAATCTTAAGGACAGTGGTCTGAATGTCATCATCGGTCAACGGAAAGGAAGTGCGAATTACGACCTGGCTGTTGATCATGGCTTCCAACCGATGTCACTGGCCGATGCTACGGCTGCCGCCGACCTGGTGAACATCTTACTTCCAGACGAAGTCCAGGGTGACATTTTCAAATCAGAAATTCGCGACAATCTATCGCCCGGTAATGTGTTGATGTGCTCGCACGGATTCAACATTCATTTCGGGCAAGTCGAATCGCCACAAGGCGTTGACGATCTGTTGGTTGCCCCCAAAGGACCGGGACATTTGGTTCGAAGTGAATACGTTGGCGGTGGTGGAGTCCCTTGCTTGATTGCGTTAGGCGAAGGTGCAAACGAAACCTCAAAACAACTTGGTTTGGCCTACGCAAAAGGTATTGGCGGAACGCGTGGTGGAGTGATCCAAACCACCATCGCTGAAGAAACCGAAACCGATCTGTTTGGCGAGCAAGTCGTATTGTGCGGCGGTGTCAGCCAGCTAGTTAAATCCGCTTTTGAAGTCTTAATTGAAGCCGGTTATCAACCTGAAATGGCGTTCTTTGAATGCATGCATGAATTAAAATTAATCGTTGACTTGTTTTACCAGGGCGGCCTGAATTACATGCGTTACAGCGTTTCGAATACAGCAGAATACGGCGACTACACCCGTGGCCCGCGGATCATTACTGATGATACGAAGAAGGAAATGAAGAAAATCCTTTCGGAAATCCAATCGGGTGAATTTGCTCGCAACTGGATCCTGGAAAACAAAGCTGGAGCTCCCGGCTTTAAAGCAATGCGACGTCGTGATCGTGAACACCCGGTAGAACAAGTTGGCCGACAGCTTCGCAGCTTGATGAGCTGGATCGACTCAAAAGAAGTGTAAATTCCGGGATTTACACCGACCCGCGGACGACTCAAAATCAATTCCGCGTCTTCAATCCAAAGAGGGCAAAGCCTTTTTTGTCAATGAACTCCTTCTGAAACTAGATTTAGTTCATGGGCATCGGCGTTGCTCTTTTTTTGCGCGCTGCCCCTCTTGCTCCAAATGTGATTCCTTTGGTTTCTTAAGTTAAATGCGGTCCCCAATAAACCGGCAACCCGAGGTTCGGCGTTGTTTGCGCTACCGTTGCCAGTTGGATCAGCGGGTGTTGCCATCTCGTTGAACCGACGCGAACATGCTTAAACCTTGCAAACATATCGTCGTTAATGAGTTGCCCAAATTGCAAGGATCCAACATTGTTGCTTGCCGCGAAACCTTTAGAATAAGGGCTGTTATTCACCAAACTCCATTTCGATACCTTCCAGTCATGAAAACTCTCACGTTAAACCGGGAATTGTATTTCAATTACGCAGCCCGCACCGTTGGGTTGTTGCTTTCTGCGATTTACTTCTTTGTGGCGGCAGATCAATTGGTCGGTCAGTCAGAACCCACAAACAATGCCTCAATTGCCAGTTTGAATTCCGATGATGACGGGAAAAAGAAATTTTCGTTAGCGGATATCCCTGAAGGAATCACCAGTTTTGGCGGCGCGATTGCCAACAACAAACTTTACGTTTTCGGCGGACATACAGGTACGGCTCACTCGTACTATGAATCGGGACAGAACAAGACGTTATTCGAACTGGACCTGGCAAAACCAACCCAATGGAATAAAGTTGCAGACGGATTGGGCTTACAAGGACTCGCGATGGTCTCGCACGGCGGCAAACTTTACCGGCTTGGTGGATTTCATGCCCACAATAAAGAGGGCGAAAAACACGATCTTCGAAGTGTAGCCGATTTTGCCGTATTTGATTTTACGACAAAAAAATGGAACGCTTTGACCCCCATGCCAACCGGACGATCTTCCTTTGATGCCGTTGTCGTCGGAGATCTGATTTATGTAATCGGCGGCTGGAAAATGAACGGTACCATGGGAACAGAATGGATCCAGTCGGCGATTGCAATTGATTTGTCGAAAGAGAATCCCAAATGGACGGAACTTCCGCAGCCACCATTTCAACGTCGGGCGTTGTCGGTCGGTTGCCAGGATAACAAAATCGTGGCCATTGGTGGCATGCAACAAAAGGGCGGACCAACCAAAAAAGTCGCGATCTACGACCCTGTGACAAAAATATGGTCTGACGGCCCATCGCTGCCCGAAGGGGACAATATGGAAGGATTTGGAAGCTCTTGCTTTCTGGTCGGCGATCGATTGGTTGTCAGCACATACGGTGGAAACGTCTACCGTCTAGATAAAACAATGGCGAAATGGGAAAAGATCAATACGCTTGAAAGCGGACGGTTCTTTCACAGACTGCTTCCACTTAACGACCAAAATTTTGTTTTGGTTGGGGGAGCAAGTATGGAAACAGGAAAATTTTATGAATTGGAAGTCCTATCGAAGAACTGATTCTTGAACCGACGTTTTTCTCGGTTCCTATGCGGTCGCTTAAATTACGGTCGCTTAAATAACGGTCGCTTAAATAAGGTCGATCGCCTTACCCACTAAAACAGAAAGTGGGGCTCCATCATCCAAACGGCGATGACCGTTCATTAGCACCTTGCATCTTTTTCGAATGCAACTTGACGCAACAACATGCTAGATTCAAAACAGACGAAACCACTCTCTTGGTTAAACGAATTGGATTTGGCCATCGACAGAGGCGACCTCAGCAGTCTGGCGTTGCTGCAGTCTGGCTCGCTCAGCTTCAGAAAAACAACTATGCGGCCGCGTTTGCCGAAAGTTGTTTCATCATCTGATCAAGACCGCTGGTAACATCATCGATTTGAATTTCCATCATTGCCTCGTTTTCGGCTTTCCGGCGTTCGCGTGATGACCCGGACTGATAATATTTTTGAATGCGAATATGGATCTTGTTGGAAGCATCCAATTCGTATGGCGCTGAGACATTGGGCTCCGTCGTTCCGAACAAAGTAACACACGGGACCGATAACGCTCCGGCCAGATGACTCGGTCCGGTATCACATCCAACAAAAAATCGGGATCGCTGAATCAACGCTGCCAATTCCCAGAGGCGTGTCGAAGGAGCCTTGATGGCGTGGCCGTCGCTTGACGCAACAATTTCGTCTGCCATCTGTTCTTCCTGATCGCCAAACCAACTGACCAAACTGGTGAGACCATATTCTTCCCGCAAATAAGAAGCAACCGAGCCAAAACGCTTGTTCGACCATTGGCGTGATTTCCAACCAGCGCCCGGGTTGATAACAACGAAACCACTTTTTAATTTCGAATCAGCGGCAATCGCACTCGCAAAAGACATCGCAGAATCTGGAATCTGCAAGTCAAACCGAGCCGCTGGACTTGTGATGCCAATCACTTCAAGCATCTCCAACGACCGATCCACAACATGCTTCGACTTCACAGAGACATTGATATTGTTCAACCTTGGCGCCAATTCGCGGCCCCATGGCTTGGTTAATCCAATCCGTTGTTTTGCTCCGCTTATCCAACCAATGCCCGCGCTTTTAGTGAGCGATTGAGGGTCAATTGAAATATCAAAATCCAATGCACGCAATTGCCGTCGCAATGACCAGGCTTGCATCGGTTTTTTTAACCAACCTTTTGGGATTGTGATGACCTGGTCAACCGCGTCGCAACCCTTGACCAAAAAATCCCCTGGTGACTCGATTGCCCAAGCAATGAAAGAGTCGGGAAAGCGGTCTTTGATAGCATTTACAACAGGCAACGTCAAAATGCAGTCACCAATATGACTAAGTCGGGGTATCAAAACTCGAGGCGATTGGCCAACGTTGATTTGGGGGGGCATTGCTTGCATCGCTGTATGGTAAGCGGACGGTCAAAAGTGACCAAGACGAATTCCAATGGAAGAAAACGCGGGTCATTCCGATTAGAAAAGACTCAAGTTGTTTCCCGTAGGGAAATTGCAAAATTAGGTTGTTGACCAGCGACTTGTCTCGCCTATCATTGCTCTGCAATCCGAAGGAAAAGTGATTGCATGACTGTTTGCAATGATTCTCGATTGATGTTCCGCTCATGGGCAGAAGGTCGAGTGCAAAAAGGCACATCCCCAAAGTATGCCCGTCTGGGATCGACGCGGGGACTCGCCGAATCTCTTGAACTCCACGACGGAGCGGTTTCAACCACGATGGTTCACCTTTGTTGGTCAACCATTACCCGACATTTGTTTGGTTGCCGCTTTTTAATAAGTCGTCACTGGAGTCCTCATGTTTCGTCAAGCCACGTTTATTTTCGTCGCGTTCACTTTGCAAAGCCCTGGGTTCCTCGATGGCCGAGTCAAAGCAGAAAGCCCGGCCTGGGGCTCGCCGTCCAGCATCGCCAAGACGAATCGTTTACCATCGCGGATCCAATTTGACGCCCCATCGATTCTCAATTGTCGCGAGGTCACCACGGAGGAATTCGCCAATACCCACAGCCTAGAAAAGCTTCTGGAGGTCCGGCTTCGTGTCTCCTCCCTCGTAGAAAATGGTTCGGATCAACAAATCCAGGAGCTTTTCTTTTTGGCGTATTCACCAGAAAAATCATTTCGAATTGTCGACTTTACACCGACCACATCGGTTTTGACCGAACATGCGGGGCCCATTGAAACATCCCAAAATCGGGAAAATGCCAACAATGCTGGTTTGAATTTCCAGCCGACGATTGAACTCGCCGGCAAAGCATCCATCAACGCAAGTTTGTCCGACAAGCAGGGTGAGTCCCGACGCACGACGATGTTGCCGCCAATGAAACAAGTTGTCGCGAGCGGCACGCAAAGCCGTGAGTCAGCAGCCTACTTTAAATTCAGGCCAAACTCGCAATCCACTCTTGAAGGGACACAAGAGATCAATTTGATTATTCAGGTGCCCATCGCCTGGCGGGCCGATGTTTTACATGTGCATTGTCGTGGCGTGACCGGCAAGTCATCCGGGACTGAGCGATCACGACTCTCTCGAAATGACTTTGTCATTCCGATTTACGTGGAAAATGATGCCGCGGCCAAATTGATTTGCGACGAATACCTAAGGGCCGAAAGTGAATTTCGACGCATTGGATCACGCGAAGAGACAACTTCTGGTGCAAAGCCATCAAACACGCAAAATTTCGTATCAAAGATTGGCAAGTTCATCAAAACAACCGTTTCGAAACCAGAAAACAAAACAACGCTTCCCAGGAACTGGATGGGCAATGTAATTTTTGCGAAAGCATACCGTATCTATGAAGCGAAACTTTCTCCAGAAGCTAGTAAAGCGGTCCAGAAACTTGTCCTCAAACGAGGTGCATTAACTGAACTGAATCACTGAAAGACCAATTTCCCGTTAGAAACACAACAAATCCGAGCCGTAATTAGACTGGTGAGAACAGCAGTGACTATTTGGAAATCAGGACGATTCGCAATTTCCAGAAATCTCCCTCAGCCTCACTAATTTTGGAAACATCAAACGGCGCGAGCCAGGAAGCATTCGTGCGTTTTCCTGAGTCTTGATAACATTTGAAATCGGGATCCCACTTTTCCAAGTCGCCGAAGAACTTAACGGCGTCTGTTTTTTTTGCGTCAATCAGTAGCATATTGACCCGACCGTCTGGCTCCTGCTGAGGCGAGCTAACCTCATAACTCTTCATGATCCAAAATCGATCAATCTTCGGGCGTACAGATTCATCAACGAAAATCGAAAATTCCCGAGAAGACTGATCGGACACATCCGTTTTCGTTTTAGACGCTTTCGTTTTTGAAGGGCTAATCGGATTTCCCCCGCCGCCATTTTTGCTTCCGCCGCGAACTGTCTTACCATCACAAACCGACAGCATCTGGACATCAGATTGCTTCCGATCACTCACGGGATCATTGGAAATTACACCATTGTTGACCACCGATTGGCCTGCTCCGCCGGACTCGGAAATCGGGGTTGGCCAATTTAATACGATCAATACCACCGCGACCGTCGCAACCAAGACTTCAACCAACGTCCGAATTGAATAGACACTGGACATGGTCGTCAACCGTTTGGAATTGGCGACCGAGAAATCGGATGCCTGATCGGCCAATTGGACGCGATCAACAACAGGAGACCCACTCTTACTGTGATGGTCATCCGGCCCCACAGCCTCGGAAAGCCGTTGAATCTTTTCCATAATGTTGGACGTAAATTGCTGGGGCAATTGAACGGTGGACGCCACATACTCCGAAGATGAATGCAATGAACTGCGAAGCATTTGATACCCCTCCGCGATGTCGCGCAGCGCACTATCGGCGAGAAGTGCATTCTCAACCAAAAGATTGTCCTCCGGTGACAATTCACCATCGACAAAAGCGCTGACCATTTCCGGGGTTACTATTTTGCTCATCTCACCAAATTTTGAACGCCACTTGATTTATGACTCTCATCAATCAACCCACGCTCGAAAATCCACTCAATTAGTTTTAATTAACGATTTATCATCACGACCAACTCGCTATTCGATCAGCCATTGCTCCAACAATGTCACCAATCCGCCTCTCTCCAGACTCCTATGTCCAACCCGCAAGCCAAACAATCTGCTTAGGTTCAACATGGTTCTATTTCTCAATTACAACTTGTTCCAAATAGGTTCTCAGTTGATTCCGTGCCCGATGTAGCCTGCTTCGAACGGTTCCAACCGGCAAATCCAACAACTCTGAAATGGCCTCATAATCAAGTTCGTCGATTTCACGCAAAACGATAATCGCTCTGTGCTGTTCTGACAAAAGCTCAAGTGCCGCCTGCACCTGCGCCGCACGTTCCTCCAAATCTAGGTTTTTACTTGGATGATTCGATTCATCGACCGGCTCATGCCCAACGCTCATTCGGTATTCATCGAGAGAACTCTTTGGTTTCTTTCGACGATGCCGACTGATCGCTATGTTGATGGCGATGCGATACAGCCAAGTGTAAAACGAACTGTTTTGCTTGAACGTCTTCAGTTTTGAAAAAGCCTTGACGAACGCCTCTTGTACGACATCTTCAGCTTCTTCAGGACAACCGAGCGAATGAATCAGCGAGTTGAACAATCGCGACTGGTAGGACTCTACCAACGCCTCGAACGCGGCAGCGTTGCCGTTTACGACTTGTTCGATAATTCTCGCTTCTTCTTTACTCACAGTTGTTTTCTTTTGACGAGACCATTCTCGATAAGTTCCACATGTCGCCGTTGGTAATTGATATCAATTGCTTACTTGCCTGCCGAAAAGCCATAACCCGTTGCAATGCAATGGCTTACGCCGCCGATCCTGAAAAAAAAAGTCCTTCGGGCATACGCTTTCGCCTATTCAGATACCCACTTAACGATTTTCTCCAACGATTGTTCCGAATCCTATCGGATTCAATACGATTTCCGAGAAAGACAATGACCGCAAAGGCAGAACTGACTTCGCCCCAGCGATTCGGTTTCCTGCGATTCGGTTTCCTGCGATTCTCTAGATGCAAGATCTGGTCTTCAGCCGGTTCTCACCCAACGACGCTGGTCCAACTTCAATTACGCCTTCACTCGCTCAACGTACTCACCGGTTCGAGTATCAACGCGAATGACATCCCCTTCATTAATAAACGCTGGAGCAACAAATTCGGCGCCCGTTTCGACCTTTACCGGTTTGGTAACGTTTGTCGCTGTGTCCCCCTTGGCCCCTGGCTCACAATATTCAACCGTCAATTCAACTTGATTTGGAGGTGACATTGTGATTGGATTATCATTGAAGAAAACCATTTGGCAATTCATGCCATCTTTTAGATATTTCCAGTTGTCATCGACTTGTTCGGATGTCAATTCAAACTGGTCAAAGGTTTCGCTGTCCATAAAGACAAAAGTATCTCCCTGCCGGTAGAGATATTGCATATCGGTTTCTAGAACGTCGGCCGATTCAAGCGAATCGCCCCCCCTCAATGTCTTTTTTATCGTGGTTCCTCTAATTAGATTTTTTAACTTACACTCATAGATTGCATTGCCTTTGCCTGGCTTTCGAAAGGTCATTTCGACCATCAAATAAGGCTCGCCATCAATTTGTATTTTCAGGCCTTTTTTGAAATCACTTGTTTTGTAAGTTACCACTAGGTTTTCCTTTTTACGCGCTTGCTAAATTATTTGAGAGATGAGCACCTGATACGGAGGCTCAAAAAATGTAAGTTGTGATATTTGTGATTGATGACTCTTTATATTTCTGAAAAGAAACAATACAACGGTCGACAATGAGACATTTCACGAATCGACACATTGATCAATCACTTCATGGACTTTTGATGTTCACACCAACTGTTCCGCCGTTACAAAATCACTGGTTTATCAATCACTGGTTTATCAACCACGACATCAATCACCAACGACGAATTTTGTGGAAGTCAAAATGGAGATTTTAACTCGAAAATCGGAGATTGTCCCTACCATTTCGGGCTTAAATCCATCAGATGGCTCTCTTTGGAAAACCGAACTGAAATCCGCGTTTCGCGACTCGAAATCCCTTCTCAGCTTCCTGGAACTGAATCCAGAGGATTCCCCAAACTGGATCGAGCCTGACCATTCGTTCCCAATACTTGTAACCCGATCCTATGCGGAACGAATCAAAAAACGTGACGCGAGCGACCCACTGTTATTGCAGGTTCTTCAACCAACGCCTGTGCTGGGAGCCAAAATTGCAAGGCTTAGCTCGCAAAGGAACGGATTGAAAAATTCCGAAATCATTTCG
Source organism: uncultured Pirellulaceae bacterium (assembly GCA_905480545.1). GTDB lineage: Bacteria > Planctomycetota > Planctomycetia > Pirellulales > Pirellulaceae > JABAAE01. The sequence continues at coordinate 8,813 of CAJQQR010000103.1, read as the reverse complement.
GAAGGGCCCTGGAAAAGCGATCCGGTTGGAGATGTAGAATCGCAGGCCATCCCCGGATTATTACACAAATACGCTGGTCGGGTCCTCTTGATCGCGACAGGCGCATGTGCGATCCACTGCCGATACTGCTTTCGTCAACACTTCGACTATTCCGACTCTGTATTAAACGGAAATTTAGAGGCAGCCCTCAATTACATCGCTGCGGATCATTCGATTTTCGAAGTTATTCTTAGTGGAGGGGATCCGCTGATGCTGGTTGATTCTTCCTTAAACTCGCTTATCGCAGCCATAGAGGAAATCCCGCACGTTGAACATTTGCGATTGCACACGCGTTTGCCCATCGTTTTGCCAAACCGAATTTCCGATGGATTAATCGATCTGCTTTCCAATCGGCGTTTGCAAACAAGAGTGGTTGTCCACACAAATCATGCCAACGAATTGAATGAAGAAGTCGGAAATGCCATTGCCCCCTTACAACGAGCTGGAATCTCGATACTCAATCAAACGGTGTTACTAAAAGGCATAAACGATTCCGAAAACGAACTCTTCGAGTTATCAAAGTCACTGATGCAATATCAAATCGCACCGTATTACCTGCATCTCCTGGATCAAGTGATCGGCGCAGAAACCTTTTTGGTCGAGAAAGAAAAAGCAGTGGAACTGGTCCAACAACTCCAACGGCGATTACCCGGATTCGCCGTTCCAAAACTTGTGAAAGAAATCCCCGGACAACCGCATAAAACGTCAATCCACTAATTCGCTTCAGAAACCCGGACGCTTCTCTTGGAAATCAACCGCTTTTTGAAAAAAATGAGCTTTTTTCGTTGATGAATCGAGGATTCAGAAAGCAAGCTTGCTGGTAATTACCTATGATGTCCACTAATACGTGGTTCTTTCGGGTGAATCGTCACCGCTAAATGATGTTCTTTTGACTGAGACAACATTGATAACTCGCGAACAAAATGCGGAAGATAGATTGAGTCAATCAATCGAATTGAACGATAAAAACCGGCCAATCATGGTTCTGATTTTAGACAATCACGTTGAACAATCGAACCTGATGCGTCATGGTCTTCAATACTATGACGCGGGTTACACCCCCAAGTTTGCGACCTCCCTCAAAGAAGCACGCGAACAGATTCAAAACGAACCACCGGATATTCTGATCTCCGAAATATCATTCCCAGATGGATTTGTTGGCGAACTTCTGGCAGCGGATCCGGAATTGGCTGCATTTCCAATCGTGGTGTTTACGGATCGTGGTTCAGAAAAAGAGGCCGTTAATTTGTTGAAGGCCGGGGTTCTGGATTACGTTGTAAAAACGCGTCGCAAGTGCCAGGAAATTGGCGACTTGATCAAAAAGTCACTGGCTTCCTGGTCAAAAGTCAAAAGCGCTCGGCAAGCCGAGATTAACTTGCAGCAAACGTTGCGTTTAGCAAGCAGCATCATGAATTCACTGCCAACCCCAATCGGCGTTCTTGACGAGCATGGAATGCTCTTGTCCGTCAATGATGCTTGGAATTCCAACGAACTGAACCATTCATTTATTGGCGAAGCGTGCAAGCCAAACTGCAACTATCTTGCGATTTGCCGAAACACCAATTACGAAATTGGGGAAACGATTGCGACGGAAATCGAAATGGCGATTCAAAACCAAACGAAAAGCGAGCCAATCACTTATCCGATCGCCCCGAATGCAATGATATGGTTCTCATCCGAGATTCATCCTTGCACCGGTTCAGGTCGGGCTAAAGCGATTATCGTTCACCAAAATGTCACTGAGCGTAAGATGCTCGAAAAAGGCACGTGCGACAAAGAAATTGCCGTTGAAACGATAAACCGATTGACGAATCGTGAGAGACAGGTCATGGAGTTGGTGGTTTCCGGAAAACCCAACAAGTCAATTGCTCGGACTCTAAACATCAGCGTCAAAACGGTTGAGATGCACCGTTCAAACCTGATGAAAAAACTTAAATTACGAAGCGTAACCTATCTCGTCCGACTGGCAATCAATGCTGGGATCAATGTAGAAGAGTCACACGAGAAACCTTTCAATGCGAAAGTCCCCGACGCTTCATAAGAGCAATGCGGACCAAGATTTCATCATCTAGATAACCGATATTCATCCCATTCGCATGTTTGCGATGGACGATTTCTTCAGAGCTCTGAATAAGCCCATTCCCGCCGTCCGGTCGAATCTTAACTATTTCCCGACGATCACTCCGTTTAGAATCCAACCATTGGGTTCCGTCGAGATTGTCCAACCGCCATTGTTAAGAAAGGGACTGATTGACTTGTCAAAATCCTTCGGCAACTTCGTCACGTCAACCAATCGTTTGTCACCTTTTTCCTCAAGCAACCTCTTGATTGTCGTTTCGATTGGCAACTCGCCCTTGCTTTTACGCACCAATTCGTAAACAGCCTTGTAGGGTAGATCAAGTCGAAATGCGTAACGTAAACTTTCGAATCCGTCCGATTTGACCTTATCCAATTCAGCGTTCACTTCCTTAAACCACTTCTCATCAGGCAGCTCTGATTTTGTTGAGTTTGCAGCTCGTTGGAGCAACTCTTCCAAAAACTGAACGTCTTGCGAGATAAACAGATAACCCTTGTAAACAGCGAAGCCGGTTTCACTCAAAACACCTGCTGGAAGCTTGGCATCGGCAGCCAGTTCTTCGTCTAAATCATCTTGCAACGTGTTCTGATACGCATCGCCACCACCACAGTCGAGGTCGAGATCGAGGTCGTCGATGTCGTCAGGATCGCCACCGCTTTCCGCTTCTTCGAAGGTCAAATAGATGTGAATTTCAATCTCATCTTTGCCCGGTCCGACCTTGATTTTCTTTGACTTGACCTGATCAGGTTTCTCATTGCCAAAGTACTTCTTGAGTCCCTTTCTTGCAGTTTCGATCGATTTCTTCTCGCTTTTCAGTTCCACAGCCACCGCCACTCGTTGCTTGTCTGCTTTGGCCGGAACGACGGGGTCTCGGATTGCGATCACACGATTGTTCAGTTGAGCAACAAATTCTTTCCGCACATCGATTGGGAAATTCTGTCTTGGATGATTCAGTCCAGCAATGAAGCCTTCAAAAGTATCTGCACCAAAAAGTTCATCCACGAGATACTTTGCGTTTTCAAACGCCTGAGACATGTTCGCATGAGCAGACATGTAGGAAGAATTGGTTTTTGTGATCCAATCGGGAAGCGATTGATGCCGACTTTCGACGTCAGTGAAATCCAGCATTTTCGCCGCTTTTAGAAATCGGTTCTTCTCATCGGCTCGCGGCGCGTAAACAAAACCGCGAACAAGGAACTCCCGTTTTCCATCTTCGATCACAGCAACGCCACCCAAGGATTTGATCCCGTCAAATCCGACGCGACGATAAGCGCCATACTTTTCCTTGTCGAATTTCTCAGGCCAAATCTTCTGCGCTGCGTCGATAAAACCGAAAGCATCAAAATACCATTGGATCTCGTTTTTCGCATACTTTCCATCTGCGAATACGCCCTTCATCGTTTCCTTGTAATGCGTCCGATTCGCAAGCGATTTAATCTTTTTGCCCTGAAGTCCACCCAGTAGTTTTCGAACTTCGGTTGTGTGTTTTACCTTGTCTGTGTTCTGCAATACAGGTCCGTAATAGGAAATCAAGTGCTTGTCAGTTCGGCCATAAAAAACCTGTGGTGGGCCGGCTATGCCAAATGGATCCTTGAATTCGTAGTGTGTTACTAAAGCGGAGCCTTCTTTGATTTTGGCAATTTCTTTTGCGCCTTTTGCCAAAAGCTTCTTCTTGACTTTCGCAAGCATTGCGTCCACTGCTTCGGAATCAGAAATTTCGGCGAGCGTGATAAAGCCCAACTGGTTCTCTTCCGGTTGAATCAACCCAATGGAAATGCGTCCGGAGGCGACGGCTTCAATGTTCTTGAATTCCAATCCGGTAGCGAGATCAGATTTTTCATTGACACGATCCATCACCTCCTTCACCAAGCTGTCGGTGAAGGCCTTTACTTCGGGCTGTTTCATCATTTTGCCAAATGATGTTAACTCGATCTTTTTACCGAGTTCCTTGGCATTGGAGATGGTCAGAAAAGCCTTCGTCGACTCCGGAAAGACGTCCGCAGTTTGCGCGTCTATCGTTTTGACAGTCAACAAAACCATCATCCCGCAAATCAAAGTCGAAAAAAATCTACTTGCACGCACGCCCATTCGCTCCAAGATATTCATAATCGTTGTATAGCTATAATTTGGTTCAACACTTTTTGTCGGCACAATCGTTAGCCGAACTGTGCAATACCTTTGGCCAGTCGGAGAAAGCCTATGCAAACCCCCCAAACCACCACTGTTTAAACCAGACAAATCGACTCAAGTTGAAATCCAACAGCCGCTCATCGATTGCCTGAATCGACTTTCGCCGTTAAAAAAGCCGTTTCGTATCATATCTTCATTCTGAATTCGATTCCACTTGTCGCATGCAGCCAGCTACCAACATTTCATCCGATCCCATTCATGGTTACATCCCGTTTTCCAGTCCCGATAGCGAAAATTCTCAACCGGAGAATCGAGTTTCTGAGGAAATTTACGAACGGGACATTATCGATTGCCCTTGGATGCAACGGTTACGCAACATTCATCAATTGCAAACCGCATGGTGGGTTTTTCCAGCTGCTGAGCACACCCGTTTTCAACATGTTTTGGGTGCGATGCACTTGGGATCACGGGCAGCGGACCTGCTTTATGACTCGCTAGCTGAGAGCTGTGATGGCGTTCCGTCCAAAACCTACGTTAGTTTATTGCTGCGAATGGCGGGACTGCTCCACGACATCGGGCATGGCCCATTCGGACATTTTTTTGATGAACATTTTTTGCAAGACTACGGCCTGACTCACGAAATCGTGGGTGCTCATATTATTGAGCACGAACTGGGCGAAAAACTATCAAAGATCAAGAACACTCCGACAAGTGTCCTTTCGCGAAACGAAAAACTGGTTGCCGCAGACGTTGCTTGGTTGATTCAGCGACCACGGGAGTCGGATGCGGAAAAACCCCAATGGTTGGTCTTTCTGAGGTCGCTTTTGAGTGGAATTTATACGATCGACAATATGGATTTTGTCTTGCGAGATGCATACATGTCCGGCTTTAGCCCACGGTCTTTCGATATCGAACGGCTACTGCACTATTCAAGATTCACCGAAAGCGGCTTGACAATTTCCGACAAAGGGATCGACGCATTGGTCCGCTTTCTTTCTGCCAAAGCCGATTTGTTCCGCTCAATTTATTTCCACCGAACCGTTCGCGGAATCGACTTGATGTTGGTTGAACTTTTCCGTGAAAGCAAATCATTTCTTTTTCCAGGCAACCCTCTGGAACATCTTGACGACTACCTAGGGTTTACCGAATCCTCGCTACTGGTTGACGTAGGACGGTGGAAAAAAAGTAATGATCCAAAGCTCCGCTCGCTGGGCGGACGATGGGCGCTCTTGCTAGAACGAAAGTTGCATTGGCAGATGGTTTGCCAACGTTCATTCGTCTTCGAGATTAACGATCCGGAGCAGACCAGTATTCTTTCGGACAAAGAGTTTTTCAAAAAGAAAATCGCCGAGCGATTGCCTGCCGAATCTCGAAATGAAGAGTTTCGGATCGATGTTGCACGCCATATCCATCGCCCACACACTGCCGGGCCAACTGCCGGACAAAACTTTTTGTACGACTCCGCGCGGGACCAGGTCCGCCCGCTGACCACCAACGCACTTTACAAACGCCTGCCATTCTCACATCACATCGTGCGGATTTACGCCAAATCCAACCAATACGCTGGAAATTTTGCGGCCGCGATCGACGGATTGTTTGGCGTTTCGGGTTCCGATGACTTGACGAACATGTGAATAGCAATCACTCGGCCTAACCCTCGGCCTAACACTCTGGCATCTGCCGTTCGATCAAACCCCTAAGCAGTCAGATATCCCGCCGCCAGTTCTTTCACACGTTTGACCATGGAAAACAATCCGTTGCGTCGATTGGAACTGAGATGTTGGTTCAAGCCAAACTGCGCAAAAACAGAATCAATCTCCAGCTTGATGATTTCGGTCGGCGATTTCCCCGAGAACGCAGCGATCAAAATCACAATCAATCCGTTTACGATCAATGAGTCACTGAATGCAGCGATTTCCATCCGGTCGCAATCAGCATCGTGTCTTGTCACCAACCAAACAGAGCTCATGCAACCATGAACTCGATTTTCCTCGGTCATCGTTTCGCTCGACATTGCCGGAACCTGTTTTCCAATCTCGATCAAATAGGAATATCGTTCATCCCACTCTTCAAGGTATTCAAACGTTTCATTCAGCTCGTCGATTGTTGGTGGAAAAGATTCGGCCACGGGTACAAAATATCTCTGTTTTCAGTGAAGTGAAACTCATTGCAGTGGTGACCCGACCCATTTTGACGGGTCGAGTGCCCATCTCCCAATCTACTCAATGCAACTGGAAAACGACAGGATGTGCAACGTCGAATGCCAGAAGGGAAACCCGTTCAACGGTTTTCAATCAAAAGTTTGTGGCGCGTAAAGGCGTTTACGACACCGCATTAAAAAAAGGTTGTTTGAATGGGGATGCCAAAAAGTGATCCGATTGGGTATGATGTTGGACACGGGCTGTGGCGTAGTCTGGTAGCGCGTTGCACTGGGGGTGCAAAGGTCGCTGGTTCAAATCCAGTCAGCCCGACTATCTCGCAACAAAGCCCATCGTCGTTTTCGGCGGTGGGCTTTTTGCTTGAAAGCAAAGCGTTTCTCGCATGTGCTAACTGTCTCTAATTCTGCCCTATCCTCCCTCTTTCGGGATTGAGCCAACCGTATTTCTACGATGCCGTGACACGCCCCAATTCAAACGAGCCAGGCCGGCTAAAGCCGCCTGTCATGGCCGTCTCGCTCGGTTATGACTTTGAGAAAAGCACACAGACGCGTGGCTTCGCACGATTGCAATCAATCAACATTGGGTTTGAGACATTCCACAAGTCCCTAATTTTGGCGAACCGACCCACACGCTATCTCTTATTCGGACATGACTTTCTGGATCACGGCTTCGTCGAAATAGTTAATTGCCATTCCGGCATCGATCACAATCGACTGGGCTGCAATGCCAGACGATCGCGAGCTTAACAAATAACAAACCGTATCAGCTGCCTCTTGTGTTTGAACCGCTTTCCCACGCGGAATGACTTTTTCTGCATACAGGTACGAATCAACATAACCAGGAATCCCGGCCGATGCGGATGTCTTCAACAAACCCGGCGCGACAGCGTTGAATCGAACCTTGGAAAAGTTGCTAAAGCTTTTGGTCAAAAAGACCAGTGAAGAATCCAAGGCCGCTTTGACTGGAGCCATGAATCCATAGTTTTCGCTTGCCATCCGCGTTGTAGAAATTGAGATCGTCACGACCGATGCGTCATCAGCAAGAATTTCCTTGAACGCATTGGCGACTGCGATCAATGAATAGCAAGAGATATCAATCGTTCGCAAAAATTGCTTCTTGCCCGTTTCATGGAACGGCTTCATGCCGCCTTCGTAATCAGCAAAGGCTATCGAATGGACCAACCCGGCAATTTCAGAATGTTGGGCTTTGATCTGCGCAACGACCGCCGCGATTTGCTCTTCAAATTCCACGTCGCAAACATAGATTTCGCGATCCTTCAGCAATTTTGCAAGGCTTTCTTTGCGTTGTTCGCTTCGAACGACATAAACGACGCTCGCGCCAACTTCTTCCAATGTCTTGGCGACGTGAAAGGCGACACTTTTTTTGTTGGCGACGCCAAATACGACGACTGTTTTGCCTTCAAGCTTCAGAAAGTCCATTTTACTTCTTGCAGAAAAGAGAAAGCGTTTCAAACCCAACCGTGCAAAGCTTGAAACGCATTTTTGTGAAAGTTACGATCGCGATTCTGAATCAACGAATCACATTGCCTGAAACATCTAGCAACTGCGAGCTAGGAACAGAATTACCGAATCGCTCAAACTGGTCGAACGTCCAGACGACTTTTTTCGTTTTAGGCTCGATCTCGATCAGCAACGGATTCTTCGGTCCAGCGTGACAATTGCCAACAACGTAATTGCCGTTGGGAAGAACTTCCAGCGTCGTGACCCAGGCCAAAGTAATATTCGGCAAATCGTTTTGTTCGATCTTCCAAACGATTTCTTTTTTGGCAGTCACTTCGATAACACTGTGCCCATTACCCGTTGCAATCAGCGTATTGCCGTTTTTTAAACGAACCGCACAGTACGCTTTATTGCCAAATGCTTCGGGGCCGTGACCACCCTTATTTTGTTTGCCAAACATTGGGACTGCATACTCCCAAATGACTTTTCCGTCAGCGTTATACTCTCGGACTTTGCCGTCCGCTTCGTGGCAGACGAGGTAATGGCCATTGGCAAGTTTCCGAGCTAATCGCGAATCCGTATGCGGATTCGGATTTTCAACTTTCAACTTGAACTGTTTTTGGATTTCGCCGTCCCGATTAATCTCGATAATCCGTGCGGGCCCCGACTCGACGATCATGACATTTCCATTCTCCAACGGCTGGAACGCATGGACCTCAACCCGTTTGCCAGCGTTTCCATTTTTTTGAGACGCGTCGTATGACCAAACCACTTTTTTGGTTTTGACATCAATTTCACTGATGATTCGCATCTGTTTTTGAACCATGATATTTCCGTTTTTTAAAACGTGAATATCATGAATGCCTCCCCACGGCATTTCCCAGCTGACCGTTCCATCTTTTTCGACAATCGCAAGTTTGCCATTGCCCTGAGTTACCAAACGGTGGT
>CAJQQR010000102.1 GCA_905480545.1 uncultured Pirellulaceae bacterium | reverse complement strand
TGACCGGCGTTTCAGGATGTGGCTCTTCGTAAACCGGTGTTTCAGGATGCGGCTCTTCCATGACCGGTGGTACAGGATCCGGCTCTTCGTATACCGGCGTTTCAGGGTGTGGTTCTTCCATGACCGGCGTTTCAGGATGTGGCTCTTGCGTTACCGGTGGCGCAACGTAAGCCGATTGCTCGCCGTCGCCACCAATCAGATCATTCTTGCTGTAATCGATAATGTCGATCTGGTCTTGTTTGACTTCATGTGGAGCAGATGTATCGTCACATCCGCTAACTGGTTTGGCAAAATTCTCTTTGCTGGCGTGGATATCGTCGCCACAGTCATCGACATACTCAACAGGTGTGAAATCACAACCCGAACTCGCGGACAAAAGAATCATGTCCTCGAGCGATTCAACCTCAAGGGCCGCTTTGGTTGGATTCTTTAGGTTTCCATCATTATTTTTTTTTGGTGGGTCGTTTTTCACGGCAAGGCTTTCCTTTGAATCGAAAAGTAATAGGGTTGGCTTGAGTACGGGCAAGGGCGGAATCATGATCCGCGGTAGGAAATAAATAGCTTATTAATGTCGGGAATGAGAATAAAAAAACGAAAAACGTTGGTTCTTGCCAAGTCTGATCTTCAATCAAATTTTTTTTGCTGAGTTCTTAACACAAAGCTACTGTTAAACGGCCTGGTTGAATTGCGAATGACATTGCGACAATCGCATGTGCCCTATGTTTATTGATGCGGCCCTAAGAAACGAAGGGTGGAATGAAAAGTTCGTTTGATCCTTTAATTGACAACAAAACGGTGAGTCAAATCATGCTTGGTGAACACTTGGGTTCCAACGACTGGAATCACCAATTTTCCGAAGAGTCGTTACAAAACGAAATGGAGGCCCCGGTGAGAGTTCCGAATCGCAAAGGCGGTCGAATTCCATTGGTGGCAAAAATTATTCTACGCCCGGCCAACGCTAGTCAGCGATCCTCAGAGGAGATAGCTGGTCGCTGCAGAGATGTTTCAGAGAAGGGCATCGGCACCATTATCAATGAGCCCGCCATCGTTGGCGATTTTTATTGGGTGGAGATCGATAGTGATGAACTGCAGTTTAAAAACGGAATTTGCCGTTGCATTCGTTGTCAGTTTCTTCGAGAGGATGCATTTGAAGTTGGTTTCGAATTCTTGACCGAGACATCGCCGAAATTGAAAGAATCTGAGGACGAAACGGAAGCGTTGCTTTAGTCCATCGCAGGAATCCAGCGTTCGATTGCCATGAATACACTCGAAGAAAAAATTAGAAACGCGACCGATAGCTCCGGTGCAAGACGTTCTTTCAGCAAAGAATCGTTATTCAACGATGTTGTATCGATTTCATTTTTTGAACCCGGTTCATTGGATCGGTTTATCAAACTCTTTACCGTTTCGTTAAACCGCTTTAAGCCGATCGTCGCGAAAATTGACTTTCGAAAGGGCGTTTCAACCGACTCGAAGGTCTATCAGGACCCAAATATTCCGGAAGAGGTTGCGACAAAATTCCTGATGGAGTGGATCGAACCGCAGTTGATCGATTGCCAATGCAATCAGGATCCCAAGCCGAGCGTAATTGAATTTGCTTTCGGCGATAATTTAGTCTTCGTCGCGACCGTTCCGATACTCTCGGCTCATGCAACGACCGATGGTGCAATCTCTCTGCTTCTTAGTTCTGACGACAATTCTCATGAAATCGTCTTGTCGGAGTTAGAAGCGTTGGCTCTCTGCACGGTGGAAAATCAATCCGAAACTGTTTCAGGCTCTACTGCTCAAGGTTCGCTTCAAGTGTTGGGGAAAGCTTCCTCGTTTCGATCCGCAAAAGAATTAGGCTTCACTTTGGTGAACCTGCTTTCGGATCGGTTTCACTGTGAGCAAGTAGCGTTTGGTGAAATCGAAAATGGACGTGTTCTAGTTTCCGCCATTTCTGGAATTGCAAATTTTAAATCGAATAGCCCCGGAGTCGTTAAAATCTCGCAGGCGATGGAAGAATGCGTTGATCACAACGATATCATTGTCAGTCAAAGACGTGGCGACCAAGAGTTGGAAAACGGGTTCAGTATCCATCAGCAGTGGTCTTTGGACACAAACGATTCGTGTGTTTGCTCGATACCACTTCGAACTGATGACGCGATTGTTAGTGTGATTTCGTTCCGGAGGGCGAGTAATCAGCCGTTTTCGCAAGCCGAGTTAACCGATATTCAACAGCGGATCAATGGATTTGGTCCCGCGATCTCGTTAATCAAAAAGGCAAATACTTCGCCAGTAAAACTGCTCAAGACATCGATCTTAAACGGCTCCAGAAAATTAATTGGCCCGGGCGAGTGGGGGCGAAAGCTCTTAATTGCTTCATTGCTGATCGGCGCTGGTTACTTTTTCCTGGGGACAACTACTTACACACCCTCGTGCGTTGCAACGCTGAAACCTGCAAGATCTTTGCAGGTTTCAGCACCTTTTAACACGACGCTTAAGGCGGTTCACGTTCAGGCTGGTGACAAAGTCGTGGCTGGTGATTTGCTATTCGAGATGGATACCAAAAATCTCGAATTGGAATTGGCATCGGTTGACGGTGAACTGGGCGTTACGAAGGTTCAAATGCGAGAATCGCTTTCGGCCGGTAGCGTTACCGAGGCCGCTTTGCATCGGAGTAAGATTGTTGCATTAACCTCGAGTCGGCAAGTGCTTCAAAATAAAATTGAAATGTCACGTATAACGGCGAAAGAAGCGGGTACAGTCCTCGAGTGTGAACTGGTGACGAGGATTGGACAGATGTTTCAAATCGGCCAACCGATGCTTCGGCTGGCAAACGGAAAAGAATGGAATGTAGAAATTGAAGTTCCTGATTACGTCAGCAGCTATATTGCTGAGGAACAAAAAGGTGTCTTTGCGACCAAAGCGCGTCCCGGAAAAGAATTTGATTTGGAAGTGACCCAAATCAACGAGTCGTCTGAGATTGGCGAGGCCAAAAACGTGTTCCTTGCCAAAGCAGAACTAAATGCCGATGCCCAATGGCTAAAGTCGGGAATGCAGGGCTTTGCGAGAGTCAAAACGGTTTCCAAGCCTGTTTGGTGGGTAAGCTTGCATCGTGTGATCGATTACGCCCGCATCAATTTTTGGTTCTAGGAGAATCGGAATGCCTGAAAATGCAACGCCAAAAACGGAACCGACATCTCAAACTGAAAACGGAGATTCAGCAACAGCGTCGAACGATCGCTTCGAGAAACTGCGGCAACTTCGTGCGTCGCTTCGATCTGATTTAACGATCACACGCCAGTTGTACCGCGGTGAACCGGTCTATTTAATTCATGATCCGGTGAACTTTAAGAATCATCGATTCAGTATGGCCGACTATTCCGTCGTAACCAACTTCCGCGAAGATTTAACTCTGGGACAGGTTTTTGAAAAGTTGTCAGCCGATGGCACGATCGACCAAGCGTCCGAAGAATCCTATTTTCGGTTCGTCATGCGACTGCATGCATTGAACATGTTGACTTTGCCCATCAACAATGGCTCCGATTTATTCAAACGAAGCGAAGCCACTGAAAAGGCAATGCAACGCAGCAAGCTGACCGGGTTCCTGTTTATCAAAATTCCATTGACCAATCCGGACGGGTTCTTGGCGAGAACAATACCGTTTTTCAAATGGATATTTTCTCCGCTGTTTTTAGCGGTATGGCTTGTCGGAGTTTTTGCTGCAGGAATCGTTCTGTTCTCGCACTCAGAGAACTTTTTCGAGCCTCTTAGCGGGATTTTAGCAGCAAAGAACCTTCCGTTTCTTTGGCTTTCTTTGATTGGACTCAAGGTTTGGCATGAGCTTGGGCACGGGTACGCTTGTAAGTTTTTCGGTGGTCGTGTTCCTGAGATGGGAGCGATGCTGTTGGTCGGAACGCCGGCTGCTTATGTTGATGCAAGTGCGGCCTGGGCTTTTCGAAATCGCTGGCAACGCGTTGTCGTCATCCTGGGCGGAATGTATTTCGAATCGATCATCGCCATCCTTGCGATATTTGTTTGGGCATTTAGCCCTAACCCGTTTTTGTCATCCTGTGCGTTTCAATTATTTGCCATGGCCGGCATGATTACGGTGCTTTTCAATGCCAATCCGTTAATGCGTTATGACGGCTATTACCTCCTGGGTGAGTTTCTCGGCATCCAAAATCTGCGCCCTCAAGCTACAAAACAGTTGAATAAAATTTGGAAATATCTGTTTCTGGGGATCAAATCACCAAGTGACTCAAAAACAACAAAGGAAAAGTTCCTCTTGGTATCCTTTGCGTTGGCCTCAGGTATTTACAAGCAGTTCCTGATTTTTGGGATCGCATTTATGCTTGCCTACAAGTTTCCGGTCATCGGAATTGCTATCGCAGGTTTCCATATTTCAATGACACTTTACGGACTGGCTTCGAAACTGCTGAAATATCTGCTATCGGATCCTGAGACTGAATCCATTCGATTCCGCGCCAGGTTGACAGCTGCTTCAGTATTCGTCGTCTTGCCCGCCTTGATGTTCGTTATCCCGATTCCAGGTGGCGTCGGAATCGTTGGCGTCCTTGGTTTTGAGAATGAGGCCATCGCACGAGCTCAAACTCCCGGATTCCTTGAGGAAATTGAAGTAAAGCCCGGTCAGGCCGTGAATGTCGGACAATCCATTGCAAAAACGCAAAACATTGATGTCACCGAAGCGCTATTGCAAAAGCAACTTTTGCTTCAAAGCAACCTTCTCAAAGCAAAGTCGCTTTCCTCAGATTCCATCGAAGTCGTTGCGAAACTTGAACCACTGATTTTACAGGGGAAAAGTGATGTCCGGCGAGCCGTAGATGCTCACAAACGATTGACCATCCGAACCATGAATCCTGGCCGTGTTGCCCGTGTGATTTCTCAGGATCAGATTGGTCGAATGTTGGAGGTCGGAGAAGAAGTTGCTGTGATCGTTGATGGTCGTCCACTTGTAACAGCCTGGTTAACCGAAGAGGACCTGAATTCGTCGCAGTTTGAAATTGGATCCAAGGTCAAATTTCGCATTCATGGGAGATCTCAGGTTGATGGTGTGGCGACAATTTATAAAGTCGAACCAGCGAAGATTAATCGAATGAACCAATTAGCTGTTACACAGTTGGCTGGCGAAAGTATTCTTGTTGATCCGGAAACGATGGAACCGAAAGAACAGCTTTTCAAAGTTCAAATGTTGATCGACGGAGAGTTGCTCGACAATAATTCAAACCTTAAGAATTGGATCGATCGTGGTGCCAAGACCAGTGTGCGGTTCGACCGGAAATATGAATCGATCGGTTCCTGGATCGTTCGCCGAGTCCATGGATTTATCAAACAGGTCACAGTCGATAGTTAGTAATTGGCTTTGCACCTGTATTCCTGCGGCCGTTCCAAACGAGTTTTAAATCCTTTTGAAGAGACAAAACAGCAATGAACTTACACGCTTTCTTACGCTTGGGTGGAAATGAATCGTCGAATTTTGTTCTCGTCGTTGCAATGCTCTTGAGCGGTGGCACCTTGGTCATGGCAGATGATTCGCCGTTACAAGATGAGCGAAAAGCAAAAAATGAAATCTCTGTATATTACGATCTCACGGAGGTGGACACATCCAATCTTAGTCATTCGCTGCAAGGATTAACCAAGCCGCGGAAGTATTCAGAGCTTACGGCAAAAGTTGCAGGCGGAATCAAAACGGTCTTCGTGAAAGAGGGAGATGTCGTTCCACAAGGTACCCCGTTGGCTGTGATCGATGATCAATCGGCTGTGGCCGCTGTGAAAGTTGCCCAAGTCAAAGCCAATCAGGACGCCGCGATTGAACGCAGTCGCCTCGATTTTCAAATCGAAGATGAGCGGTTGGAAAGATTGAAATCGGCTGTCAATTTCAATGCGACTTCGGATTTGGAGCTATGGGAAAAGAAGGCTGTCCGCGATCAGAGGAGAGCAATCCTGGACGAGGCGAATGAGGTCGCAGAATTAGCGCAAGCACAACTCATGCAGGCACAGGTCGAATTGGCAAATCATAAAATCGTCGCTCCGTTCACCGGCCAAATCATTCAAATCATGAAAAAAGCGGGGACCGTACCGCAGCTCGGTGAGCCCGTTGTCATTATCGCTGACCTTTCTGAACTGGAGGTCGAAATGCATTTGCCACTTTCTCAGTTTGGCAAAATAAACGTTGGCGACCGTTTGCAACTTTCTGCCCAACAGCCGGTCAGCCGAATGATTGAGGCAAAAGTCATTTCCGTTTCGCCGCTAATTAATCCAACGAGCAACACATTCCGTTGTCTTTTCGTAATTGACAATTCTGATGAAAACTTGCCGGCAGGCTTTGCGGTAACGTTACAATCCGAATAGTTTAACGTCATGGGCGTCGGTTTTTGGGTGCGACAATTCGGGTCGTGCGTCATGGAGCGATTGTGTCTCGTTGTGTCGTACTTAACGCTCGTGCTGCCGATTACTATTGAAGCATCCGTTTGCTTTGTTCATCAAGGATGATGATGGAAGAACCGGAAGTGGTTGCAAAGAAATTTGTGATGGTCGTCAACTCATCGATCACCGAGCTTATTCGTGAAAAACACGGACGTTTTTTACAACTTGAAACCCGAAGTTTTTGCGTTTCGTAGACTCGAATTACGATTGTTCGCCAATCGGGTTTGTTCCTCCGCAATGTTTTGGCTTGCTGTCGTCATTTTGGATGCTGCGGTTCCATGCGCGACTAGTCAAGCTCAAAATTTGGTTAACCCCTATCTGTCTGAACCGGATTACCAGGTTCGTATCGCGAAAAAGAGTGACTTGATTCGGTTCAGTGATTTGCCGTTATTGGAGGAGGAAAGTAACCAACCCCAATCCGATTCATCCGGCCAGAACGAGAATCTAAATCGTTGGGTTGAGGGACGGGTGACCCCATCGAATGAAACGTTGGGTGTCAATCAAAATTCGTCTTTATCGTCCAAGCCCGCATTCGGGCCAGTGATCGAAAGGATCCCGGGGCATTTAGAAGAAAAGCTCACCAGTGGAACCGTTACGTTCTTACAACAACGGCGCGCAACTGGCAGATATCAAGAGTTAATTTCTCCAATTCAGAACCGATTGCTCTATAAAATCGACCCCAGCATTCAGCCCGAGGGACGGACCGAATTGCGATCAGAAGCCCCGGTTCAAGACGTTAGCGATGCAGCGCCAGATCGTGATCTTTCTTCGGCGACGTCAACTATTGGTCCGTTAGAAGGTCGAAGTTTGTCCCTTGAGAATCCGTACTTGAATGAAACTGCCTCGGCCGATTCTCGTGATTCCACGAGCCCATCAGATTCGGCAGCCTCGTATCGAGCATTAAGCGAGCAGCGGCTGTTTAATCAGCAATATGTCTTCAGTTTATCTCTCGATGAAGCGATGCATTTGGCGATTGTAAATTCGCCGGAACTGCAATCGCTACAAGCTGACGTCATTATCAACAATCAGGAGATTGTTCGGCAGGACGCAAATTTTGATTTCTCACATTTTGTGGAAACGTTATACGACTCACAGGCGAATCCTGTCGGAAGTAATTTGGATGGTGCGCAAAATACGCTGCGAAATAAGTTATGGAATTTGGAGACAGGGGTCCGTCAACTGAATCGCAACGGCGGTGATTTTTCATTGTCACAACAGTTCGGTCACTTGAATAGCAATTCCGTATTTATCAATCCAAACAATCAGGCGACCGGGCAGCTCGCGATTGAGTTGAATCAACCACTTGTTCGCGGTTCTGGCCGCGATATTAATGAATCGGGAATCGAATTGGCCCGAATTGCGACAGCGACCTCTCAAGCGGCGCTGCGTACCGAAATCCAAAATCAGTTGCTATTGATTGTCGATGCATATTGGAACTTGGTTTTAGAGCGTGGAAGAGTTGTACAGTTGAATCGATCCGTAGAGCGCGGAGTTACAATTTTACAGTTGATGGAAGGTCGTCAGAATGTTGATGTTTTACCGCAGCAAATGATCCGTGCACGGGCGGCCGTCGCACGCCGGCAATCGGTCGCCGCCCAGGCTGCATTTGAGGCACTCAGGGCCCAAGAGGCATTAATGCGACGTTTGTTTGGAAAACAGTATCAAGCCAAAGCGACGTTTGAAATCGTTCCATTGACAATCCAGCCTGGGCAAATTGCAATCTCTGATTTGCAGTCGGGCCTTGAGTTTGGAATTCAAAATCGACCAGAGATTCACTCGGCGATGCAGGAAATTCAATCAGCGGGTGTCCAAAAGCGAATCGCGGACAACGAGCTATTTCCGCAACTTGATCTGGTGTTTGCCGCATTTGGAAAAGGTCTGCGTGGCAGCTCAAGTTTCAGCCGTGCCTGGTCAGATCAGTTTTCCGCCACTGAACCAAGCTTTCAAATTGGATTGAATTATGAAATTCCAATTGGCAATAGAGCCGCGCAGGCCAATGTGTCACAGAAGGAGTTGGAAATCGATAAACTTCAAAGTCAACTTCAGACTGTATTAAACGATGTTGCACTTGAAATTCGCGATCAAGACATTGCTAGAAAGCAATACACGCAGACGACCGGAATTCAGTTGCAATCCCTGGAATTAGCTAACCAGGAATTGCAAATGATCGAGACTCGCCGTAGGCTGCTGCTGGATGGTGATCAAATCGCATTGTTGTATCTTGACGATTTGATCCAAGCACAAGAGCGAGTTCAACTGGCGGAAACCGCCTACCTTCGAATCGTCACAGAGTTTGGGGTTTCTCAAGCACGTTGGCTAAAGGCCATCGGTGCTTTGGACCAGTATGATGTCCCCGTCAACTGAGCGTGTTTTCTGCAACCGTTGCTGATCAAATCAGATGAAATCTGTTTTTTGATTTGTCATCCTTGTGTTGACTCCAATTTTTTGGTTCGGTTTCAAAGTCGACTTGCGGCTTATCCCAAACTGCATTCCGTGATTTCGCGTAGCAGGCTTGTGATGCCTTTTTGCACCCTTGAGTTGACTTTCGGCAACCGCGGGTGAGGAGGAATTACCCAAAATGGAAGCTTTTTCTACAGATCTTCGAGTGGCACGCTTCCTGCGGTTATCAGAAGTAATTCCCATCTTGATAGTCGTTCGTTAGATGAAACGTCATCGTCTTGGACGAAAGATTTTAAGTTTATCTCGCTTAGATTCCTTGTTGAAGAGAAATAGTGTGATGCCAACGCAGAACTCGAGTTCAGTTTTGATTCCAAAGCCATTTGAGAACAGTGGCATAGAAACTTTGGAGCCGATGGTGCTTTTGAGCGCATGCGGGCTTAATGGTGACATTCAAAACGTTGATATCGCAATGGAGAGTTGTGAAGTTGAGGACGTCATTGGTGGCAAATTTGTTGCGTACGAGGATGCTTCAACATGTAGTGGAAAGTTCTTCAATTCCAATTTGATCGATGTCGATTCATGCAATATTGAGGCAAAGTACGGACCGGATCCTTATCTTTCCAAAGGCGGATGTGGTTCTGAAAAAGACCCGAGTGAACCATGGGATGTGGCTGGCAACAAAGTCAAGCATTGCAGCGTCAAAACAGGTGGTATGCAATGGGGCGGTGAAGAATCCACTGATGCAAAGTTTGCGAGCAGTAAATCATGCGGTGGAAAGTTGCTTTGGGGCGACGCTGGATACGAGCGGGGGTATGGATCCGTAGCTCAATCATTCAATTGGAGCGATCATGCGGGATCAAGCTATTTGGGCCATAAGGGTACCGGTTCTGCTGATTCGCAATACGACTCGAAATTGGATTCTTCTGCCGAATCTGTCACAGTGTCCGACGCGGTTTTGGTGGGCTTGTCAAATGACGTTGACGACAGCGAATTCCGTGAGATTGATGGTGCTGGGAATAACTTGCTTAATCCCCATTTCGGTGCAGCTAACACGGAGCTTATTCGATTGGTTCCCGGTGAGGCATCGGCTGGCGACCCGGTTGACGGAGTTCTTGGTGATGGATTGCCCTCCGTAAGAGAAGTGAGCAACATCGTTAACGATCAGGATGTAAGCATCGTCAATGATCGTGGCACTTCAGATTATCTATGGGCATGGGGGCAATTCATTGACCATGACATCACATTGACTAGCGCGGGAGCGGTCAACGGTGAAAAGGCTCCGATCGCAATTCCGCTTGGTGATCCGGAGTTTGATCCTCAAGGTACCGGAACTGCGACGATGAATTTTACGCGGTCTGATTACCAGCTGGATGTCGATGGAGTTCGTCAATTCGAGAACGATATCACGGCGTTTATTGACGGTTCACAGATTTATGGTTCGGATGACGAAACCGCATCCATGCTTCGAGATGCAATTGGAGGGAAGCTTCAAGTTTCGGAAGGGAATCTGTTGCCATTGGTTGAAACAAGCGGAGAAGCCACTGATCATCATGATGGTGGAAAAGCCTTTGTCGCTGGTGATATTCGAGTGAATGAAAACGCGGCATTGACTTCGTTGCACACGCTGTTTGTTCGGGAGCACAACCGGATTGCCGAAGAAATTGCGGCAACGGATTATGCGTACTCTGATCTTTCAGACCCTATGATTGATGAACAAATTTATCAGAGAGCTCGTGGCTTAGTGTCGGCTCAATTGCAGAGTATTACTTACGAAGAGTTTCTTCCTGCGTTACTCGGTAAAAACGCAATTGGCCAATACAAGGGCTATGATCCTGACGTGGATCCCGCGATTGCCAATGAGTTTTCGACTGCTGCGTTCCGAATCGGACATACCATGTTGTCAGATTCGATCCAAAGATTGGATGAAAGTGGAAATGAAATTGCAGAAGGGGATTTGGAATTACGCGATGCGTTCTTCCGACCGGATAAGGTTGCTGAGGCAGGTATCGATCCAATCCTTCGCGGATTGTCAGCACAGGCCAGTCAGGAAGTTGATCCCTATTTAGTGGATGATGTTCGAAACTTCCTGTTTGGGGTTCCCGGATCCGGCGGGCTTGATTTGGCATCCTTGAATTTGCAGCGAGGTCGCGATCATGGTTTGCCCAGTTATGTGGACGCTCGAGCCGCTTTGGGACTGACTGAAGTCTATGACTTTAGCGATATCAGCTCTGATCCAGAGGTTGTTTCGCGGTTGCAAGAGGCTTACCAATCGGTTGACAAAGTCGACTTTTGGGTTGGTGGATTGGCCGAGGATCATGTTCACGGTTCGAGCACAGGTGAGCTCTTCTCGAACGTGATCACCGACCAGTTTACTCGACTTCGCGACGGTGACCGATTTTACTATGAAAACTCATTGTCAACGAGTGAAATGGAATGGGTTGAATCACGAAAACTAAGCGACGTAGTACGGGATAACACCGCGGTAGAAAACCTCGCGGATAATGTGTTCTTTGTTGAAGACAATGGCAATCGATATGCCTAATCGACCACGCAAAGGTGGAGTTTAGAAGCGGAGCGCACAGCGGCAGGTGCCACTCTGCGTTTTTTGTTGCTTGCTTTTGCCGCTGATAAGGCTTTGCCGAAGCTTGGTGTCACCGATATGGATGCCATGGCCCCACCTTTTTGTGCTTTTGCGAACTCAAGATAGGCGTGATACGATGGTGAAAGTAACAATTCCGAATCCAAGTGGGTTTGTTTTCGCAAAGTCCCTCTTTTAGGCCATTTATTCCCAATGATTAATCGCCGAACGTTTATCGTTGCCTCTTCTGTTGGTTATGCTGGAATGCGTTTCGGGGCACCGACGATTGCTCGCGGAGACGGATTCCAAATGAATCAAGACCGCGACTTGAAGCAAACGAATGGTGGAAAGGCAAAGTCAACGATTCTGTTTTTTTTGTGTGGTGGTGCATCGCATATTGATACATGGGATATGAAACCCAATGCGCCGGACACTTATCGTAGTCCGTTTCAAACGATTAAAACCACTTCGCCCGAGATTCGGCTGTGTGAGCACTTGCCGATGACTGCCAAACAGGCACATCATCTTGCTTTGATCCACGGAGTGACTGATGGCGGAAACGCGACAGGGGATCATCATGCAGGCTACTACTATCAGTTGACGGGGAAAACGCCGGACAGCACATTCCGAACTCAAGGTAACGATCGTCGTCCGTATAAAGACGATTGGCCATTTATCGGAAGCGTTATCGGATCGGTTCGTGAGCAGCATCCGTCGCTCCCCCAAGTCATTACTTTGCCGCATATGCCCAGTAAGAAGCCGTACACGCGTCCGGGACAGTTTGCAGCACGGATTGGTGTTGCAAATGACCCGTTTTTTCTAAAAAACGATCCCGTATCACCGCTTAAATTTCTATCGCCCACGTTATCGGTGGATAAGAATTTGAATGGAGCCAGGCTTGGTGATCGGGATGCACTTCGGCGTTCCTTGGACCGCGCTCGCCGCGATTTTGATTCGAGTTCGATTGCCGATACCGTCGATATCACAAATCGAAAAGCGATTAGCCTGCTTTCAGCATCTGCCACTTCGAATGCGTTTGATCTAACGGCGGAGTCGAAAAAAACACGCGAACGCTACGGTGAAACGGTAAATGGAATGAGCATGTTAATGGCTCGGCGATTGGTTGAAGCGGGCGTTCCGTTTGTCACCGTATTTTGGAAGATGAATGATAGCCTCAAAGCTAAATGCAGCAGTGCTGGTAGCTGGGATACGCATGGGAACAATTTCCAATGCCTGAGCGAAGACCTGTTGCCGGAATTCGATCGAGCTTATTCTGCGCTGATTGGGGATCTCGCGGTTCGAGAGATGCTTGACGATACTTTGGTTGTTGTAAACAGCGAAATGGGACGAAAACCAAGAATTGGAGACCGGCGTTCAGGTGGCGTCGCTGGTGCTGGAAGAGATCATTGGACGGCGTGTCAAAGTGTACTAATGGCCGGCGGCGGAGTTCGGGGAGGCCAAGTCTTTGGGGCGTCTGACAAGCTTGCCGAGTATCCTGAACAACATCCTGTCTCGCCGTCCGACGTTGCCAAAACGATTTATCATTCGATGGGGCTCAGCAAGGTGATTGTCGAAGATAATCAAGGAAGACCCTACGATCTATTGTCCGACGGCGAAGCGATCAAGAGTTTGTTCTAGCAAAAAGCTGTAGGGTGCAGAGCCTCTCTCGGAAAAGCCTCTCTCGGAAAAGCAGCAGGGGCCAAGCGAAGAGGGGGCCATCGCGAGAGCGAGGATTCTTTAGTCTGCACAACCACTGAAAAACAGGATGCTGGTTGAAGGATGTTTTCTAAGGATCAATTGCCCGCTTTTTCGCTTTAGCGGCCACGTTCTTCTTTTTGGGAATCGTTGCTTTGCTTGCGATCTTTTTCAGGATCCTTTGCTGATTTGTTGGCGACTGGTTTCAACACGAGGCGCACTTTCGTTCTGATCGGCGGGATGTTTTCAGTGAATGCTTCAAAAATCAAGCCTTCACGGCTTTGGCTACTTTCGATCGGCAGGTCCATCATGGCAGTTGTAAAATTTGCCACGCAAATCATCTCACCGCTATCGGCCATGTAATGTTTTTTCTTTGTATTGGGGTTTGTGTAGAATTCACTGCCGGCAAAAACCCAATCCTCCGTCATCGCTTTTTTTGTTTTCACGTTACGAATCAGTTGCTGGCCACGCAGTTTCTTCTTTTTTCCTTTTTCATCCAGCCAATGCACCATGATTTCTACCTTGGTCCCGTTAGCGGCTTTGTATTTTGGCTCCCAAACCACCGGGCTTCCGGATTTAGCACCGACCATAAGCAAGGCAGTGTGGACAATGTATGAATCGGCCTGCGCCTGAATGATCGTCTCGTGTTCTTTGGTTTCAGGAGGACAAGCCAGCATTTCCAATGCCCCTTTTCGCAGAACGATCATTCCGTCGATCACCACGATCTTCTTTTTTGTGTCGATCCAGACTTCACCCTGAGGAAGCTTAACCAGTTTTCCTAGCGACTTGTTGATTGTCTCCAGCGGGTCCTTAACGCTCTTTTCCTTATTTTGCTCAACTAATTTTTCTGCGTCCTGCGCTGATGCTCCAGAGGTTAGGAAAAGCATGGCAAGCATCAGCAATGCAAGTTTTTTGATCATATTACGTCTTCCGTGTCGAAAAATTGAATGAAACAACATTGGTTATTGAGGTCTGAATCGCCGATCGCCGCGAAGGTGATACCGATTTATAGCGTTTTTCTTTGACAAAATCATCATGACGCGTTGGCCCATGGCAGGTTCTCAGGGCGAATCAATGTTGAGCCGCATGCTATTGGATGCCCAAACGGCCTATGCCAATCCTGATCATATCTTCGCCATCTTGCCAATTCAGGTCGGAAACGACATCTTGAAGAATCAAAGCGGTAACTCATTTCAGGCATATATGACCAAGCTAAAACGAAAACAGAGCAAAAAACGGGCCATCGCCTCGTCGTTCTCCATCAATGATTTTTCAAACGTTGATTTGTTTGCTGATTTTCTAAAGACCGTCAACCAATCGAAGGACGTGTCGGATTTCTCGGATCGTTTTTTGTGGTGTGTCGATGCATTGCCGGAGTTTGACGTCGCTGAAATGCAATCCGATGCGATGAGCCAACTGATTGGGTTGGTAAAAGCGATGAAGAAGAAATCGTTACCGTCGTTTCTTTCTCCTCCATCCTGTCCGCTAAACGATCTCAACTCTCTCACAATTGATCAGGCAATCCAAATTCTTGTGGTCACAAGTGGGTTGGCAATCTACTGCGAAGCAATGGAGCCAAGCCACTGGTTAGACACTTTTCATGCGATTTCTGAGTTGCCCAATCTCGAGGACGCATTGATTCTTCACGAATCGCCAGTCGTCCATCAAATTTTGTTTGCGGAAGTGCCGTTGCTATTAAGCGTGCTTTTTCCGCAGTTGGATTGTGTTTCGGAGTGGATCGAAACGGCACGAAATAATCTTGCTATGGGCATCGAAGAGTTGCTTGACGGTGAAGGGCTTCCGGCATCGCAGTATTTGCCGCAATCCCATTTGCTACTGGCATGCTGGACTCGTTGTCAGCTTCTTGCCGCAGCAATAAAAACAGAATGTTTTGATACCGATTCGCAGACCCAGTTCCGATATTTCGTTAGGCAAACGATGCGTTTGACGCGAAAAGACGGCTCACTTGTTTTCGCGTCGCAAAAAAAATCAAATTCGTCCGTCTTGATTTTCGCGGCATTGAATTGTTATCTGGACGAAGACGATCAAAACCTTGCGAAAGTCGTGTTGCCCAAAGCCTCCAACTTGTCACGTTCGAAAAAGCCCAGTCTCAATGCCCTTCCCGAAACGTCGACACATTCGGAATGGTCTGAATTGGCAGTCCTTCAAACCGAATGGACGCCGAAGTCACCTCGACTTACCGTGAGTTTCGAGAACAAGAGAATTGTGACGGAATTAAGTTGTGGTGGCGTGCTATTCTCTGGCGAGATGTGTTCGGAAATTCTCATTGACTCTAAACCAATTAAGCCGTTATCCGAATGGGAAGTCGTTTGTTGGCACAGCGATCAAGATGGTGATTTTTTGGAATTGGAATGCCAACTGCCGGATGGTATGAAATGGCAAAAACACTTTCTTCTTGCAAGAAGTGACCTGTTTTTGCTGACGGGTGACGCGTTTTTAGGTATTGGCGGCAAGCAGTTTGACTACCAAATGAATTGGCCGCTTTCTGCGGAAACACGATTCGGATTGGCCACGGAAACAAATGAAAAATTCTTAGTTCGAAAAGCTAAATCTGTCGGAGCGATTATTCCGATTACGATGCCAGAGTGGAAAGTCGAACGCTCATCGTCCGCCGTTTCATTGAATGCAGAGAATCTGACATTGCAAATGGAGTCGACTGGCAGTCACGCCTATTGTCCGATCTTTATGGATCTGGATCCCAAGCGTTGTCGCAAACCATTAACTTGGAGACGCCTAACGGTTGCAGAGAAACTAGAGATCCAAGGCGAAGATGTGGCGTGCGGATATCGGATTCAGGTCGGCGATCAACAATGGTTGGTCTATCGCTCGCTTGCGGAAAAAACAGGTCGAACGGTTCTCGGACAGAATTTGTCGATTGAGTTTTATGTTGGAGCGTTGGAGGCGGATGGTACGTGTGCGGAAATAATCAGTATCGATTGAAATTAAATTGGCCGCTCTTTTCGTTTTATAAATAGGTTTGACGTGCATCGTATGAATGTCTCATTGGAGAAACTAGCTGAAAATTATCACAACGTTTTGAAACGCATTCATCATGCTGCAGAGCAGGCGGGCCGTGATCCAATGGATGTCAAATTGGTTGCCGTTACAAAATATGTTGACGATTCGGTCGTGAGATCACTTTACCAATTAGGGTGTCGAAATTTCGGCGAAAATCGACCACAAGTGTTATGGGAGAAAGCGGACAAACTGTCTGACTGCGATATTTCGTGGCACATGATCGGCCATTTGCAGACCAACAAGGTCAAACGCTCTCTACCGATGATTTATTTGTTGCATGCGGGCGACAGCCTGAAGCTGCTAAATGCGGTGAATCGGGAGGCGAACGCTAAAGGTGTTGTCGCTGATGTTCTGTGTGAGGTGAATATTTCGGGCGATGGATCAAAACACGGCTTCAGCCCAGATTCTATGGCCGATTCGCTGACGGAAATTTCTCAAATGCAAAATGTTCGAGTCAAGGGACTGATGGCAATGGCATCGCTCACGGGGGGAACCGAGCGGGCCGGCGAGGATTTTGAAAAGCTGCGACGACTTCGTGATCAACTGCAGCAAGTAGTGCCTGACAACGTATCGTTAAGCGAGCTTTCGATGGGGATGAGCGGTGATTTTGAGCAGGCGATTGATCACGGAGCGACACTTGTAAGAGTCGGATCGGTTTTATACCAATAAAACACTGTCGACAGCCGATCGGGTAAAGCTGCGTCGGCGGAGTGGGAAGTTTGTTCTAAACGGGATTGGCAAACTTCTTACGAATGATTCTGATGATCGACTGTCGCAACTCTCGAAGTTTGATTGGCATTTCAATATGAGCGCGGTGCTCAGCAAATTCACCCTTGCTGATGAAGTGCGTTTGCTCAATATCGGTTAAAAGGACGGCTGGAATATCCTTTGTTTCGTCCTCTGAACCGAAGAAATTAAACGCTTCTAACGACTCCTGTCCGATTTCACCACATCCGAATAGAACGCAATGGGCGAGAGGTCCGCCTTCGAAATCTTCGTCATGATTCATGATCCGTTCGATAGCACGTCGCGGATTGGTGAAGACTAAAACGCGATAGCCGACCGCTTTCAGTTTTGCACGAAGATTGTTTTGTAATTTTTGATTGGTCTCGATAAGCATGACGGTGTACCCCTTGCCTTCTTGCCCCGGTTTCTTTTTCGCAGCAACGATATCGATTTCAGCTTTTGCAGCGTCATATTTTTCCAGATCGCCACTTTGAATCGCATCCCGTGCAGCAGAGATCGCATCTAGCATTTCGCCGGGTGTTTGAAATCGGTCGCTGGGGTTTAATGCCATCGCACGATGCACAAGTGTCACAATCCTGTGTGGGATATCCGGGTCATGTACAGTAATCAGCGGAATATCTCTGAAACGCCCGACACTCAATCGCTGCATCCGTTCCTTGGTTTCAAACATGGCAGGAACGCCCGCAACCATGTGATAAATCATTCCACCCAGAAAAAAGATATCACTACGCTTGTCGTTGCGACGCACGCCCGTCGCACGTTCTAGACCGGCGTAGTCAATCGCGCGAGGATTAGCGCCATCACCTGCGTCTTCACCCTCGATGGTTGCCAATCCAAAGTCTACAAGCGTTGCCAAACCGGAGCTGGAAAGCAGTACGTTCGAGAGTTTAAGGTCACGATGTGCGACTCCGCGCTTGAATGCATAGTCTAAACCTGAGCATAGATCGTGTGCGATATTCACGGCAACATCAAGCTTTAGTTTCTTATGGACGCGAACATAATCCCGGAGGTTCTGCCCCTCGACGAAATCCATGACCATGTACAGCCGCCCGCGTTCCTTTTCAACTTCGTAGATCGGAACGATGTTCTTGTGTCGAAGCGTAATAACCATTTTGGCTTCACGTAGAAACTGTTCGGTGGTCGCGACATCGTTTGTGTAGCGGCTTCGTAGTACCTTCACCGCTTTGACTTCACCCGTCTCAATGTTCTCGGCTCGGTAAACTCGAGCAAACGTTCCCGCTCCGACCAAGTACAGGACTTTGTATGGGCCGTAATGGTAGCCGACCTTGTGACCACCTTTGCAGCGTTCGATTTGCCAATTCGTTATTTTTCCCGTCCGAATTGCAGCTGTGACAAAATCCGCTAACGAACACTCGCGGCTGCCGACATTGGAAAAAATCTCGTCAATGTCGCGTGGTTCCAACAGACCGACATTGTAGAGTCGCTGGCCAAGTTTTTCGGGGCTAAGGTCTTCCATTGATACAGTGAGCGGCAACCCCAAGCAGTGGCAGCCTTTTACCTTCCAGTTCCTAAATTTGACGACTTATTCATTATCGTATGCAGCTAGTGGTTTTTCAGCAAATAGCCTTCGTTTTCAACGTCTTTTGATAGAAAAAAAGTGTTGGTGAATAAAAAAACGGCAAAGCTGGGTTAAGGCTTTGCCGTCTAAAATCTGTGGAGAGAGATTTTGTTCGTTTTGAATCAGTTATAACAATTGTTTTGTTGGACTACTCACCGTCATGATTTTCACGATAGGCATCTCGTTCACGGCGAGTCGCTTCCAAATCGAAGACGAGGTATTTCATGTCGAGTCGCAGTTGGCTTAAAGCCTCTTGAACGAGTGATAGGATTCGGCGACGACGTTTCGTGTTCTCTGCAACGCGATCGACCACTGGCTTCAAGATCATTCGATGTTCGGCAGGCAAAGCTTCAATGGCCATCACAAGGTCCAGGACGTCCTTCGGAAGTTCGTCTTTTTTTGATTTGGCGTTCGTTTCAGAATTGTTTGTCATGGTGCCTCTCGCGGTGCGTGATGATTGCGACTTGGATGACAAACTAGAAAGCACGATTGGTGCCAATATGAAAAGAAACGGCAGGGTGTTGGTCTAAACCATTGCTGTGTATGAGTTTATGTTGATTTTGATGGGTGGGGCAAATACGCCCCATGATGTCATTTCGCAACGCTTCTGATCTGGCCGATTGACGTAAATCTTGCTATTTAAAAGGTTTACGTCAAATCGCTAAGTTTACCCCGCATGTTGTTTTTGATTATCAAATGAATCTTCTCCTTTGCCGAATCATGGCTCGGCATGTTGTTTTTTTGATTCTGGCCCTGATTTGCAATTCTGAAGCCAACGCATTTCAACGAATTATCGAGGATTTCGAGGGGGTCGCGCCAACGTGGACGATTCGCGGATCAAGTGCCGGATTTAATGTTCGGAATCACTCCCGGACCAGTCAAACAAAGAAATCGGGAAAACAATCTGAACTGGTTCATTATCGATCATCAAATTCTAGCAATGCAAAATTGGTTCATCCAATCCAACAAGCTCAGGTAATTCATGATTTTTGCCCAACGATCGCCCTGAAATCGACACGAGACCGGATTCGGTTTAGCGTGCGAGTCGTTTTGCCTCAAACTCAAAACCCTCTAGGGCCGGGACCGCTTACGCTGCTCGTAAAGCTGAGTGAATCTGAAAAAATTGGCGTTTGGGAAACACTAGGCGCAAAAGAAGGCGACATTGTTGCCGCTATGCGACGAGAACTTCGTAGTATCCAGCACCAATACGCTGATTTGAAAATCTTTGAAAGCGATGCGTACTGCGATCTATTGATTTTGGATGGTTTCGAGAGAGTTGCGGGCGAAGCGAAGTTATGGATCGACAGCCTTGCAATTGGTGGGTTTCTACCTGCAGAAGTGGACGTCGAAACTGAGAAACAAAATCGAACCGAACTTCAATTCGCACAAAAAGTTGAAGTTCGTGGATCGACGTTAACTGTGGATGGTAAACCTCTCTTCTTGCGTGCAATCAAGCATCACGGCGAATCGATGGCCTTTGTGAAGCGGCTGGGGTTTAATGCCGTATTGATGCAACAGGTTCCAACTGAATCGCAGCTTGCTGATGCTCGCCAATACCATGTTTGGATACTGTGCCCTGCACCATTCTCGAATTCAAAAATCTTGAATTCGAAAAATGCCAATATGATTTTTGCGTGGAACATTGGAGAGAATTTTACCGCAACTGAAATCGA
Source organism: uncultured Pirellulaceae bacterium (assembly GCA_905480545.1). GTDB lineage: Bacteria > Planctomycetota > Planctomycetia > Pirellulales > Pirellulaceae > JABAAE01. The sequence continues at coordinate 17,904 of CAJQQR010000102.1, read as the reverse complement.
CAATGTCAAAGATGTTGTGCAGCGAATTCGGCAAGTCGATGATTCGCTCAAACGCCCGACGTTTTGCATGGCTCACTTTCCCACGAAAAAATACGGGAAAATAGTAAGCTTTTTGCGATTGAGTCAACTGACTTATGGGACGCCTTTCTCGCTTGATCAATTTGAAGACTTCCTTGCTTCTAAATCCATGCTTGACCGTCCGTTTATTACAGATATACAAACAACATTACCGCATGAAGTGATGAACCAAGCTAAATTGGCCGGCGGCGAGTCGGTTTCACCTTGGCTTTCGTTTGACCAAATTCAGCAGTTGGTTTTTCGCGCCGTCAAACAGGGGAGTCGCGGTTTGGTTTTTGATTCCCCGAAAAATCTTGAGCAAACTGATCGACGCCATTCGTCAATCGTCAATCGACTGACGCGAATCAATGCGGAATTGATGCAGGTCGCCCCCTGGCTTTCAGGCGGGACATTGCGACAATTCAATCCGTCACGTGGTCGCAATTCATCGCGTCATGTTGCGGCCTTTTCAGGTGACCAGTGGGTTCAAGACTCTGTTGTTCTCGAGTTGGATCGTAGTCAAATGGTATGGGTTTCGCATCACAATAGAAGAAGAGACCGAAATCCAAAACCGCTCTTTATATCGACCAATCAAAAGTCGCCCCGAGTGCGTCGTGTTACCTCAAACGGTATTTCGTCCATTCACCAGAAATTGGTGAACGGACGAATCGCCGTAGAATTAGTGGGTGATGAAAAAATGGAGGTCTTAATCGCATCCGAGGATTCGATTGCATTTAAGTACGTGCAGGATTCGATTCAAACATTTCCACATCAAGGAATCCTTGCTCTTCGCTTGGAGATTTTAAAAAGTGAGCAGGACGGTTTGCAATCGTTGCTTGAAAAGCTTTCTCGCAAGGGGATTCGCAACCCGATCGTATATTCCGCTTTGCAGGAATCGGCAAAATCGTTGATTCTTGGAGACCGATTTGTTCGGGAGAATCAACCGTCATCGGCGCTTGCAACGATCATCAAACTTCAACGTCAGATCGACGAAGTCAAAACTGCCATTTCGGAAAAACTCTTGCCGGATCAGAAGGTTCTGACGAGTGCGTTTACGTCAGACTTCAAATTGCTGGAAAACAGTATTGCGGCGTCAGAATTCATGGCGCAAGCGACCTGGAGCGAAAATCGTTTAAAAGAGTCGAGTTTTTTGAATGTTCAAGAATTGGCCAAGTCTGGGTGGAAGCAAAATTTGAATGAAAGCGGTGGAATCCAAGCCGGCGTTCGTTTGGTCGAAACGGACTTTAAGGATGGGATTCGCCCGGTCATGGCTATCACGGCTTGGCATTCGAATGGTCAAAATGTTCAGGCCGACGTGACACCCATTTGGCTATCAAGCCCCCAGTTTGATATCCAAAAAAAACAATTTTTTCGTATCGAAGGTTGGATTAAGATTGATCGAAAAATTGAGAACTCGCACGATGGTTTCATGATTATCGACTCCGTTGGTGGGCCGATCCTTGCACATCGTGAATATGAAACGAACGGCTGGAAAAAATTTACCATCGAACGCATTGCAGCAAACGACTCCGGATTGCAGCTGGTATTCGCTCTCACCGGAACCGGCAAAGTTGAGCTTGCAGGATTGTCGATAAAAGCGACCAAAGAATGCTTTACAGTGAAATAAATCGCTAGTGACCACTGGGCATTCATGCCGCATTCTGATTTTTCGTTGACTCGCATAAAATAGGCGTTTGTTCACGATTCGCCTCAGTTTTTTTGAATAAAGACTCTCTTGTATAACATCGCCATTCGCGCAACCACTTGGTGGTATTTCTTTAAGATTTCGATTGAAGAACGACTGGTTTATCGTGGTGACTTTGCGTTGGGGACGTTGATGCGATTCCTGCCGATTATCACGCAAGTCTTTTTGTGGAACGCAATTTTCGAGTCGATCAAGTTGTCGGGAGGGAAAGGCGATATCTCTGGGTATGATTACCACGATATGGTCGCCTATTATTTGTTGGCGATGGTCAGTCGTGCGTTTTCAAGCATGCCCGGATTGACTGGAGGAATTGCAAGGCAGATTCAAAATGGTGAAATCAAAAAGTTTTTGATTCAACCAGTCGACATGTTGGGCTGTCTTTTTGTGCAGCGAATTGCACACAAACTGGTTTACTACTTGATCGCCATCATTCCGTTTTCGTTCGTATTCTTTTTGTGTCGCGGATTCTTTGATGCGGGGTGGCCACCTGTCGAGATTTTTGTCGCTTATCTTTTGAGTTTAGTGATGGGGTTTATTCTTGGATTTTGCATCGAAGCCTGCATCGGACTGGTTGGTTTCTGGTGGCTGGAAGTTACATCCATTACGTTTGTGTATATGCTGTTGAATTTCTTTCTCTCGGGGCACATGTTCCCGCTTGATTTACTTCCAACCGATCCGATCAATTGGCAAGCTATTATTCATTTTTCGCCGCTGAAGTACTTTGCATACTTTCCTGCGGCCGTATTTCTCGGAAAAATTCCACCCGATCGATTGTGGTTTGAAATACTGATTGAGTTTGTTTGGCTTGTTGGTTTTGTAGGTTTGATTCGCTTGATGTGGGCGCGTGGCGTAAAGCGTTATTCCGGATTCGGCGGATGATTTGTCCCTTTTTGGAGCACCCGCTTTAAACTTGAATCATGACGAACGGATTTTCGAAACCAGAGATTGAGCGATGGGTCAATGATATCCACCGGGTCTTGTTTATTACGGGTGCTGGCATTTCCGTAGATTCAGGTTTGCCGACGTATCGGGGCGTGGCTGGATTGTACGAAGACAAGGAAACCGAAGACGGTATTCCCATTGAAGTTGCGTTAAGTGGCGGGATGTTTTCCGAACGACCGCACTTGACTTGGAAGTATTTGACGCAAATTGCAAATGCTTGCGAAGGTAAGTCGTTCAACCGCGGCCATCAAATCATTGCCGAAATAGAAGATCAGATTCGCGATGTTTGGGTGTTAACGCAAAATATCGATGGTTTTCACAAAGACGCGGGTAGTAAGAATGTGATCGAGATTCACGGAACGATGCGAAAAATGCGTTGCACCAGATGTTCATATGGTTGTGAATCATCAGCAATTGAAGATCGTGAGAAGATTCCCAATTGTCCACAGTGTGGTCGGATGCTCCGTCCGACTGTTGTTCTGTTTGACGAGATGTTACCGGAAACAGAAATGAATTCGTTGCAGCACCAATTGAATTTCGGATTCGATGCGATTGTTGTCATTGGTACGTCAGCATTGTTTCCGTACATCTCCAATCCGGTCCATATCGCAGCGAGTCGAAATTGCCTAACCGTTGAAATTAACCCTGAGGAAACGGATCTGTCAAATATCGTTGACATCAAATTAAACGTGGGTGCAACTGAAGGGCTCGAGGAGATTTTGAGTTTTTTTCCAAGCGGAATGGCTAGGAATTCAGCTTTTTAAAGGCCTGCTGTCTCAGGCACATGGTGTCGGCTTTCGGGGAAATGATTTCGGTTTGGAGAGGCTTTGAACTGACGCCTTTGCGTTCAGTCGAAAAGTGTTTTGCTATCGCGAGGTCAGGGCTGGAATCTTTTTCATAAATGCATAAAAAACTCTCCGAATCTGAACTTGGGAGAAATTCAAGAGATCACAGAAGAAGTCGAATCGTTCCGAAATTCGTATGTGGCGTTTAAAATTTTCCATTCGAATACCGGAGTTCCAGGTGGCGTGCTCTCCCAATCGATGCAACCATCCACTATGCAGGATTTTCATTGTTTCCGAAAATTTCTGTCTACGGTACGATTAGCGTTTGACTCAAAAGCGGTTCACCCCTTTCCCGCCTCTAGTCGATTCGGGGCGTGTGCATTCCAGTAAGGGCAGGAAATGAAACAGATCCCAACGGCTTTTTTTCTGGCGATGATCATTGGGATTTGCCATGACGGCTATTCCCTGGAAGGTAAGTTCTCCGCCACCGTTTTCGCTTTGGATATTGACAGACATGTGGTTGCCCAGTGGTTGCCCGCGGGTGTGTGCTTAAAAACGCCAGGTGCTTTAACTCACAAGGTGATCTTGATGCTGGGCACCCAGCGAGACGTTCGCTTTCTGAAGAAGTACAACGAAGTGATTGTGGTCGTGCCCGACGTGACCTACCTGGGTAAGACCTATATGTTCTTTCCAAAACTTTATCTCGATCGAGTGTTACCTATTATTGGTGGCCGCCGATTCTTTGGGTTTCCGAAGGAAAAAGCGTGGATGGAACATTGCTTAGATCGGTTCCAAGTTTGCACGAATGGAAAGCAACTGTTGCATGCAAAGTTGAATCACCAGCTAGACCAGCCAATTTGTCGTGGTCAAAATTACGCTGAAATGGTTCGAATGCTAAGCCAACCGATGTTGCTGGTTCAACGCCGTCGTCTTGTTTGCTCTCGCTTTAACATGCAACTCGACCGGGAATGCATTACAAGAGTCACCGTTGAGCATCTCCGCATTCAAAGCGGGTTCATGCCCTGCCTTCCAGAATTCTGTACTTCCATTTCTGATATCGACACTTCTGAATACGGTGCGTTTTATATTCACAATGCGTTTTGGAATGTGCCGCGAAACGCTACGGAATGTTTGCATTGCCACTGCGTTTGCTTAGCCGATCGAAGCAATTGCTCAAAAGGAAATAGCGGATTCACCAATCACTCCATTGCTTCAATAAAGCGTCTCTGTGGATCAGCGATGAACCTGGTTCCTCGATATTGTCGGCAATCACCTGCGCGAGAATTTTTTCGATTCGCAGGCAAACAAATCAGGCCCTGCATCAGGGGACTGCATGAAACGTTTGACCGGCACTCCTTGGAAGATCAATCCGGCGTACGTTTTAATCGAGATGTCTCGTTTCTGAATGTGAATCCAGCGATTCACCATTGACGTAACACTTGGCATCTCGCCATTAGCCAAAACGCTGTACTAATTTGTTAGTCAATGTTGGTGCGATGTTATCAAGGAAAACAAGGCCTTTTCCACCCAGCGTCAAGACGATCTCATGTTTACCAGCCATGATCGCTTGGATTGATTTTTTGGCGACCACAGCGGGAGGCATCGCTTTTTGGGGTGTCCAATCCCGGTCACTGTTGTTTTCAACTGCACGATCGAAAAACTCACTTTGAGTTGTTGATGGGCTCACCAGGAGTAAATCGATTTCCCCTTTTAGTTCGGCGCGTAGCGAGTCTGAGAAACCGTGGATCGCAAATTTCGACGCACAGTATTCGCTTTTTTCGGGAACCGCCCGGTGGCCAAGAACGCTGCTGATGTTCACGATGATCGGGCAAACTCCCTTTCGCAGAATCGGGATTGCGATGCGGGTTAACTCGACCGGTGCAAAGAAATTGACCTCCATGATCTTCCGCATCGAATCTTCAGTTGATTTTTCAAACGGCCCAAGCCCGCCGATCCCTGCATTGTTGATAAGAATGTCGACGCCACCAAATGACGTGATGGCCTTGTCGACTAGATTTTGGCGGAGTTTCGCGGAAACGATATCGCCTGAAACAATCTCCAGTTGATCTGAAGAATTTGTAAATTTTTTAAGCTCTTTGAGACGCTCTTGACGTCGAGCCGTTGCAACGAGCCGACAGCCCTTCTTCAAAAGCTGTTTTGCCAACTCGAATCCGATCCCACTGGACGCGCCGGTCAGGACAACTCGCTTCTGTTCTAACTTTCTACGAACCATTATGCCACGTCTTCAGTTGCGATGTCTTCAGCAACAGTTTCGTGCAATTCAGCATTTGGAGCGGGACCATTATTGGTTTCGCTTGCCGTTATGCCTTCCTTTAATTCCTCTAGCGAACCAATGTCACGACGATTTCGAATCGTGACCGTTGGATCGTTGATACGGCCAAGAAACCGCTGCGGCATTCGGCAATGAATTGTCACTTTGTCATCCGAATACGATGTCGAAAGTACATCACCATGCGCCGAGCAGTATGCGATCATCCGGCCGTTATCAACACCTGTTTCGATGTCAATTTCCTTAAACGAGCGGCTCAGGGCATCACTAACCGCGTGGGCAAACGCATCTAAACCGTCACTGGTATATGCACTGATTGGAATGGCATTAGGGTAACGATTCAAAACGCTTTGGACGTAGGCATCTGAACCCTCAACATCCGTTTTGTTAATCGCAAGCAATGTATCTTTCTCTTCGATTCCGATTTCTTTCAACACTTCATAGACGGAAGAAATTTGATCACGAACCGCTGGATTGCTGCCATCGCAAACATGTATCAAAAGGTCAGCTTGGTTCGCTTCCTCCAAAGTTGCTTTAAAACTGGCAATCAAACGGTGAGGTAGATTGCGGATAAATCCAACAGTATCGCTCAGTAAAACGGGCCCCCAATTGGGAAGTTGCCACCGACGTGTTCGTGTGTCCAAGGTTGCAAATAGCTTGTCTTCGGCGAGGACTTGAGCGTCGGTCAAATTGTTCATCAGCGTGCTTTTGCCCGCGTTGGTATAGCCAACAAGCGAAACGGTCATGCGATCGCGCCGAGATGCAACTTGGCGTTCTTTACGCCGTTCGAATTCCGACAATTCAGTTTTTAAATCATGGATTCGTTTTTCTACCAAACGGCGGTCGGTCTCTAGTTGCTTCTCACCCGGCCCACGCATACCAACCCCCATTTTCATTCGGGAGAGGTGCGTCCACATTCGTTTCAATCTGGGCAACGAGTATTCCAGCTGGGCAAGTTCAACAGCAAGCCGTGATTCATAAGTTTGAGCATGCGTTGAAAAGATGTCCAAAATCAATTCGGTTCGATCAAGGACTTTGACGCCAATCGCTTTTTCGAGGTTTCTTGTTTGGTTTGGCGCAAGATCATTATCGAAGAAAACGACGTCTGCCTTAAAATGATCCACTAAGATCGCCAGTTCTTCAACTTTTCCAGTTCCCAAATAAGCATTCGGACTGGGGGTTTCACGTCGCTGTGTCATTCCGCCAACAACAATTGCACCTGATGTCGTTGCAAGCCCTTCTAATTCGTTCAGCGGATCGGATTCGTAGACTTGACCAGGAAGTAAAACGCTGACGAGGATGGCTCGTTCCCCTTCGGTTTTTTCGCTTCTTTCTCTATCGTGCAAAAACGACTCCAGATAATTGACAAACTAATTTTTGTATTATACCCCAAGAGGACGAAAATATGAAAAGGTTCGCGTAGCGTCAGAATGGCGATTTTATGGGATGCCAGCTTTGACTAAGGGCTATTAACCTACGGAAATAAAGCGTTAAAAATTAGACAGTTCGTCGCCGCAGGCAAAAAGCGGATCACTTCGGCCAAATTTAAACAGAAATTTCGAATAGTGGACAATTTTTGCAAAACCCAGGAGTCAGCGGCCATTTCTGCTGTACGAAATTTTCGCCAATTTCAACTGCTATATCAATCATTCAACGGATATCAACCGTTGGTTGAATTCTGGAAAACATGAGAAATCCGTCTATCACAAATTCGAAATTTCCGAGTCGCTTCCTGAGGATGGATGAAGAATCCGTAACTAGGTTGGTGAGGGAATTTGGTTCTCCAGTTTACGTAATTGATATCACGGGCTTGACTGATCGATTCGAATCTTTTCAGCGAACGGCTCGACAACTTTACGCAAACAGTGAAGTTGCGATTTCTTACAAGACAAATCCAACCGCCGCACTTTTGTTGAAGCTTCATCAGTTTTCCGCGTTTGCAGAGGTGGTTTCAAAACCTGAATTTGATTTGGCGAGGAGGTTAGGTGTTGCCGAGTGCGAAATTGTTTTCAACGGTCCCGCGAAAAATGATGGTGTATTAAGAGATGCTATCCTCGGTGGCAGCCAGATCAATTGTGACCATTTTGACGAAATAAAACGGATCGAGAAAATTGCCACATCCGAAAATTTGGTGGCAAAGGTTGGTTTGCGTTTAAGTTTGCCGACCAAAGGTCACTTTAGTCGGTTTGGGTTTTCAACCGATGAACCACTTGATCGCAGCGAGGCGGCGATGATTGCCCGCTACGTGGTCGATTCGAAATCGCTATCTTTGGGTGGCTTGCATTCGCAAATTGGAACCAATGTCCGTGATCTGGATTTGTTCCGCCATCAAGGAGCGTGTCTCGCGACTTTTGCGGAGTTTTTGAAATCGGTATTTGGTGTTGAATTAAGTTGGATCAATGTAGGTGGCGGGCTTGCGAGTATCGCTCCTGCCGTCGGAACAGACGACGCGACACCGCTCGAATTGCCGGACGTTGGTGACTACTGCAAAGCAGTTTACGGAGCGTTGAAGAACTACTTGTCGAATTGCAAAAATGATCCGGTGCTTTTTTTCGAGCCAGGCAGAACGATTTTTGGCCCGTTTGGCGCTACGCTTACAACTGTGCTAGGGATTCGGCCCTCTGCACACAATCGTAATGCTGCGGTGATCTGCGATGCAGGCGTGACGGCAATCCCATTGTCGAGCCAGTTTGATTTTCCGGTTCACGTGCCATCGCGAAAATCGATGATGGAAACGTATGATTTTTGCGGTCCGACTTGTATGCAGCGAGACCAATTGGCGAATTCACGAACGGTGCCGAAGCTTGAGGTGGGGGATTCCATTCTTTTTTACGGCACTGGCGGATATAATATCGCCTTGGCCAATTCATTCATTAATTATCGTCCAGGAATCGTAGGTTGGGACTCGGCAGGTCGTTTCGAATGGCTGCGAAAACCTGAGACATTCGATTCAATGAAGGATTTGCATATGGCGGACTTCACTGAATGAAAAGGTCGAACGGATACATTTGTAAAGGCATGCGGTCATGTAACTCGGCGTAAAACTTGAACCAACCATATGGCTCTCGATCGCACTCAAACGGAAAGTTTTAGAACTTTAGTTTTATGACTGAATCAAAAATTCCGGCCTACAATGATGGCTATAACGAAAATGGATCAGACGGAATCGAAGAGGCTAGCGATGGTTACCGTTTTCGAAAGCTAAGCGGTAGACTCATGCCTCCTTACGTCACACCACTTCGCTACGCTCAATCGCGAGATGTGCAAATGCTCGATTCTGACATTAGCTTTTGCAGTTTTCCAAAGTCCGGTTCGACTTGGTTGTCGCAGATTCTTTTGTTGCTGATTAATGGTGGGGCCAATCCGGATAAAGGAACCTTGCGGCAGCACATGATCTGGATGGAAGCTTCATGGCCCTTCCCAAAGTCTCTCGATGTTGTCGATTCAATGGAATCGCCCCGACTTTTTAAGAGCCATATGCCAATTGAGATGGCCTTGGGTGGGGGGCCAGCGAAACAGGCCGGAAAGTTTATTTACATCGCGCGTAATCCAAAAGATGTCTGCGTGTCGTACTTTCATTTTGAAACGGAGAAAGCCTGGGCGGGTAACTTCAATTGCTCATGGGATCATTGGTTCGAACGATTTATTTCAGGGCAAGTCCAACGAGGCAGCTGGTTTGATCATGTCGTTGGGTGGCAACGCGAAATCCCCAGTAACTTGTTGTTGCTGACTTACGAAGACCTGCTTTTGAAATTCGACAACACTGTCGTCAAGATTGCCGAGTTTCTGGGAATTAAATTGACGAAAAAAATGCTGCGGCAAATTGAGAAAAACTCGTCTTTTGACAGGATGAGGGCCAGCGAATTCGCCAATATGCACGAGGTTGAACAGCTGGGTTCTTTTTACCGGAAAGGCAAGATCGGCAGCTGGAAGGAACACTTCTCAGTATCTCAGAACGACCGCATGGATCAATTGATATCCGAACACCTACATCACGTTGCCTTCGATTTCACTTACGAAACTGATTAGGGTTTCCGCAAACGTTATCACAACCTCTGAAACGATCGGGAACTTGATCTGCTTTCGCTGGGGACGTTTCAAAATTGGCGGGAAATCTTCAGGATTTATCGTTCTTCTCGGTGTTTAAATTCTCGGCGTTTAAATTCTCGGCGTTCCGTGCCTTCGGCTCAAAGATCCGGCGTAGCATTTCAAATTTTTCCCACGGATCGGAATAGCCCTCTCGCTCGATTGCATGGATCAAATTCTCATACGTGTCAGCAGACTTTTCGCGGAAGTGGTTTTGGGCGAGTTCACTTAGTAGGGGTGGGGTGTCTAGCGTAATCATCGAGTTGCCGTTTTAGGTGGGGTGTTTTGCAGTCACACTATTAAGTACTCCGATGACGGAAAAAAGTTTCGATTTTTCAGCTGAAATGAATAGGTTTTTTGTTTTATGTCGTTGAAACGTTGGGAAATCTGAAAGAATGCCACGATTATTCAAACGTCCTTCCGCGTTGCTGTCTTTGATGAGAATGAAATGAACAAAAAGCGATACTTGATCCAGGATTACATTCGCTACTTTGCCAGCTTCTCTTCGATAGCAGCGACCGCATTTTTTTGTACAACCCAAAAGTGCCCGGCTGATGACGAGTTCAAGCCAATTGTTGTGATTAAGAAGAAATTCCCTGCGATCAAGGCCGGTGAAGCAAAGTCCCTCGCGGACGCGGATCAAATTTTACTAGATGAAGAATTGGTGATCGGCGTTGAAATTAACGGCCAGTCTCGAGCTTATCCGATCAATATGTTGACCGGACCGTCACGCGAAATTATCAATGACACACTGGGTGGTACCGCCATCGCTGCAACTTGGTGACACCTTTGTCACAACGGTATCGTGTATGCCGCCACGGTTGATGGACAGCGTTTGGATTTTACGGTGTCCGGTATGCTGTGGAAACGCAGTCTTGTGATGCGGGACGAAGAAACTGAAACGCTGTGGAGTCACATCCTTGGTAAAGGAATGCGAGGCAAATTGCAGGGAACGGAATTGAACGTTCTTCCCAGCTTGATGACTGATTGGAGGAGTTGGAAGACTGCCCATCCAAAAACGACGGCCATACTTCTGAATCGCACCGCAAGAGGATTCAATCAGGACATGTACCGCTCGCCTGAAAATTTTCTAGTCGGTCTTCGCAATTCGAAAAAATCCAAAGCTTGGCGATTTGATCATTTGCAGAAGCAACCCGTTGTAAACGATTTTTGGAATGAGAAACCCGTTGTTATCAACCTTTTAGTGGAGAGTTTTTCATCCGCGATTTTTTTCAGGACTCTCGATGGTCAAGATCTACTATTCGAAATCGATGATCAGCAGCAAATCATCGACAGACAGACTCAGTCAAAATGGAATTTGCAAGTTGGCCTCTGCACTGAAGGAAAGCTAAAAGGGAAACGCCTAAGACAGCTCTCATCGATTCCGTCGTTTACAACGGCGTGGGCAAAGTATTACCCTGCTTCCCAGTATTGGTCCCCGTCGAAAAAAACAAGGGTTCGTCAGTGAAGTCGTTGGTTGGGTTGCTTGCGTGAATTGGTGAGAAGATTGAAGGATTCGTTGCCTGAGATTTGCCACATGATTAGAAGCTGCAATTTATCGAGATTCGCCATGTTCAAATTCGCCATGTTCAAATTTCCGAAGCTCCATTTCGTTACGTTGCTTTTGGGTGCTGTTGTTTCGTTTTTGGTAAACGCCGTTGCTCTGCCAAGTTTCCAAGTTCGTGCGTGGTCACAACTTTCTAACGTACAAACTCCAATCCAATCTTCCGGCGAAACTGCCCCGGAAGAATTTCGCCCAGAAGTGGTTGTCGCCAGGGCGCTGCCGGCACTAAAAAACATTGCTGCGAGACCCGTTTCAGATGCAAATATGATTTTGCGTGACGACGAATTGGTACTTGGCGTGGAAGTTGGAGGGCGAGCACGTGCTTATCCGATCAATATGTTGACCGGTCCCACTCGAGAAATCATCAACGATGAACTAAACGGAGTTTCAATCGCCGCGACGTGGTGACATCTTTGTCATAACGGCATCGTGTATGCCTCCAACGTTAAAGGGAAGAAGTTAACATTCACGGTGTCTGGGATGCTTTGGAAACGCAGTCTTGTGATGCGTGACGAAGAAAGCGGTAGTCTTTGGAGTCACATTCGAGGGGAGTGCATGGAAGGCGAGTTGAAAGGCACTCGTTTGACGCCGGTGGCATCCTTGCTCACGGACTGGCAACGATGGAAGACGATGCATCCCAAAACGACGGTCGCGATATTGCATCGGACACTTGATGTTTTCACCCGAGAGTATTATCGCGATCCAGAAAAGTTTTTGGTTGGAATTAGTAATCACAACGGGCAAAAAGCGTGGGGTTTCAACGACTTAGTCGCCGTTCAAACGATTAATGATTTTTACAATGATATTCCCGTTGTTGTGAGCATTGATCGATCCAGTTTTTCCACAACGGTTTTCAATCGCGTATTAGACAATCAGGTCCTTCAGTTCGATGCCTATCCGGACGGTCGGATTGTCGATCGGGAGACTGAATCAACCTGGGATTTGCAGCTTGGAGAAGCGGTCAAAGGAGAGTTGTCAGGAAAAGTATTGGAGCAGATACCATCGACGATCTCTTTGACTCAAGCTTGGGAGAGTCACTTTCCAAATTCCAAATACTATTTGCGACCGCTCAAAAGCCGTGATGGTACGATGAGTTTCACGATGGTCGCTGGTCTCATTGGTATATTCTTTTTGGTTGGCTTGATTGCAATCCTTCGTGCGACTTCCCGCAAATAGGCTATAATGCCGCTTTGGTGCGCGGGAGGAATTGCGGTTTGCTCAACTCATTCATGGTTCCGGTTTCTTGAGCGGAGGATGTGTTTGTTGGACCCACTGTCGCATTTCCCTCAGCTTTTCATCGCCATACTCATTTTCGCCGTTTTATAACTTGCCAAAATAAATGCAACACGAAGACTACGACATTGACTCGCTCGCAAAGTATTTGCATATCGAAAAGCAAAAGGTCGAGAAGCTGACGAACCGAGGTCGGATTCCTGGCCACCGAGTGGATGGAAAATGGCGATTTTCGCCTCAAGAGATCCACCAATGGCTGGAGCAACGACTGGGTGTCCTCGATCAAGAGGAGCTTGCTCAGGTTGAAGGTGCGATGGCGAGGCAGTCGACTGCGTTGCCGGAAGACTCCACGATCTCCAGTTTGCTCTCTCCCGAAACGATTTCCATACCGTTCGGTGGTAAAACCAAATCGTCTGTGATTCAATCGATGAGTGAATTGGCGGCGTCGACAGGGTTGCTTTGGGACATTGAGAAGATGGCTTCCGCGGTGCGCGAGCGTGAGGATATGCAAACCACCGCTCTTGAGTCAGGGGTGGCGCTGCTGCACCCTCGCCGTCCATTGTCGTCAATCTTGGGGCAGCCGATTCTTGCGCTTGGTGTTGCTGGACGTGGTGTTCCGTTTGGTGGCAATTCATTGACCGACGTGTTTTGGCTGATCTGTTCGACAGACGAAACGACTCACCTCAAGACATTGGCTCGATTAAGTCGAATCATTTCGAACTCGGAAGTTCTTGAGGAGATCCGTTCAGCGGAAAGCGGGCGGTCTGCGTATGATGTGATTTGTTCAGCAGAAGAAGCTTTGAATTAATTAAGCTTTTTGACGACCCGATTCAGGTAGACTTGTTGGATTCCGATTGCGACGCAGCCATTTTCTGCCCCCAAAATCCGTTTTGCTTTTCTACCACTAAATCGTTGGTGACAATGACCTGGCAAGCCAACCGCAGGCCGCTTGAGTTCTTGTGCGGTGGAAAAGAAAGCCGCCATTTTTCCATTATCGTTTTGTCATGGGTAACGCCAGTGATTTTTACAGCGCAGGTTCCGCAACTGCCGAGGCCCTTGCAATTCAACCAAGTTGATTGACCATTGTGGGGTGATGTCCCTGCCGCGATCAAGGCATTTCGAAGCGTTTGCCCAGAATCACATTCAATTGTTTTTCCGTCAAAACTAATGCTTGGCATGGGGGGAGTCTCGAATTGTTTAGTGGTTGAAATGCGGAGACGATATGACCAATTAATGTAAGTTGAGTACTCGCCCTGAAGTCACTCCAATTCAATGGCGTAATCGAGGTAGATCACGTGTTTGACGTTGTTGATTAAAGTATTCGAATGCTGCAGGGAGTTGTTTCAGAAATTTCATCAGCTGCGAGTTGGTGCAATGAAGTTTTTCCGATGCTCTGGAAATGTCAAATTCATTTTCGTGCAATCGATCGAGGGCTTCTGCGAGTAAAATCGGAAAGTCATCGTGGTTGGTGTTCACCGAGATCTTTTTGGACTGGACCCGTTTTTGGGCAACGTCACCAAGTTGCTCGGTTCTTTTGGATCGGATTAGAATCGCAAGGTTCTGCCGCAAGCGTTTGATCGCAACAACTTTGTTGTCATCCTGACTGCGTTTTTCGCTTGCTTCTCCAATAACGCCTGTTTTCAAATGCGTAATTACAATTGCGGTTTCAACTTTGTTTCGATGTTGCCCGCCCGGACCGCTACCGCGAGTCCTTTTTACGCTACATTGCTCTAATAGTTTTTCGTCGGAAAGTTCAACCAAATGGCAATGATCGGTCATTGAGTGCTTTCCGTATTACGATTCACAGGTTCCTTGAGTGGATCAATTGCTTGGCCGCGTGACCATTTTTTGACGCTTTCCAGGCGGTCTTTTGCCCGTTTAAAATATCCAAAATCAAGAGATTGAATCACGTTTTCGAATTCGTCTACGATATCAACTTCCCAAGAGAGCGATTGTTGAATCCACTTTGAACGCTGCAGGTGTTTTGTGATGATCTGAGCAATCAATTGGTGGGCAGCGATTGTCGGATGGACATGATCGACAAGCATCTCTTGGCCAGTAATATTATTCTTTGATACTGCCTCGAATTCTTTTTGTAAATCTAAAACCGAAATCCAGTGCCGCTTTGGAGGAGTGTTGGCTTCCAGCAGGATTGTTCGCAAAGTTGAATTCATTCGTAACGGGCAAATGTCCTGATCAATGGCACGATCGAATTCTTCTTTTGCGTCATCAAAGCGGCCGGCATCCAATAATGCCTTACCAAAAAAATAATGAAAGTCAGCTTTGGATTCAAAACTTTTCATCTGCTGGAACTGTGCTAATGATTGGTTAGCAAATGAGGATTGGGACTCCGTGGTCCAAGCGTCATTCGGTTTAAACGGAAAGCAGTCTTTTTGATTGGACGGCGGCGCGATTAGAAGAATCGGAACTTCATGATCGACAGCGATGGAGAGCATTCGTGTGATATTGAAATGGAAATGCTCCGCGACGGAGTCTCGGTCTATTGATTGCGTCGTGAATTTCGCGAGGCCTTTTTCATAGTCCAGACGCGTGATGACGGCCGAGCCTAAGGTGTCTTTGGTCACTCGATCGGTCTCCCGCATCTTCAACGCTGACTCGCGTAGAAACCGGTAAGTTCGAAAGTTTGATAAAAAGCTGTGTATCAAAACAATGGATGGCGAAAGGTTTTTTTCGAATGAATAGGTTCGGTCTTCAAGAAACTCATTGTGACCGGTACAGACGATTAGCAGATCGGGTTCATACTCCATCACTTCTTCAACGATGTGACTGATTCGGTAAGACGCATAAGAGACTCCGCCGCAATTGACAACTTTTGCAATGCGTTTGGGCAGGTTTGCATTAAGGCATATCTCCAGCCAATTCGGAAACGCGGTTTCGTTCTCCCACGGTCGACCTTGGACGGTCGAGCCACCGACAACAAAAACCCGATACTCCTTTGACGGTTTGGGGTTGGCAAATGATGCAGGACGAAAAAAACCAAGTCGATCGTTTTTAATTCGATACTCGGTTTGATCTGCACTCAATTCGAATAACGTTTGATCACCGATCAGACCAATAAACGGATCAGATACTTCCTTGGTGTCTTCCCACGCCATTACGAACAGAACGAATTCTGTTAGCAGGAGTGGTGAGAAACCCATTCCGATGGCCAGAATCAAAAACAGTATCGTTTTCCGCTTGCTTTTTCGCTCTGGGAGTCGGGGTTCGTTTTGCATCTTGTGGCGGTTTGGGTGTTGCGATTTCGAATTGAATTGTTCGTTTTGATTGGTTTTAGCTATGGTTTAAATTGGTGGTTTCGGAGCAGTCATTCCGCATAGAACGCCGCAGAATACGGCCAAAGAGCGAGTAAATGGGCAAGAAGAAAATGGTTCGTTAACTTTAGACTCACCGCAAATCAATCAGGTTTGAAACTTAATTACGTTTGGGAGAAAAGCATGTCAAGCAAATCAGATGTCGTCAAGTCGTTGAAATCGGCTTGCTCAATGGAAATCAAGTTGGTCATGAATGATATCGCATACCGCATCAATCTTGATGGTGTCGTAATTCAGTCATCCTTTCTAATGGGTGGCTGACCGCGTTTTTCCTTTTGCTTTTCGTCACCACTATTCTTTTTGTCGTCCTCGGATTTCTTTTCGGTCTTTCCACCGATTCCGAATAGATTAAAACCGGGGATAATGGATCCTGTTCCTTTCTTTGCAACCGACGCATCCTTGTCTTTTTTGCCGGAATTTCGTTTCGCAATATCTCGTTTCGGTCGCTCTGATTTTTTGTGTTTCATATCGACATAGCCCGAAACCATGATTTGCCCTTCGAACTTGAGTAGGGCAAATTCAGCTCCACGAAACCATGTCAATAAATTCGCTGAATATCCGTCGGGTAATTGATTGATGCTGGCAGGAGGCAGATTTTCAGACGTCCAGTAAACTCGGCCGTTGGGATGTTGAACCGTTTTGTACTCACCTTCGAGCGAGCAGATCAGTTTTCCATCCAAAAGCGACTCCACACTTTGTTTCGCCCCAAGCGGATCAGCTTTTAATTGTTGTGTCATCGCGTTGAGCAACTTGATATTTCCTA
The DNA here is from genome assembly GCA_905480545.1 of uncultured Pirellulaceae bacterium. Lineage (GTDB taxonomy): Bacteria > Planctomycetota > Planctomycetia > Pirellulales > Pirellulaceae > JABAAE01. The sequence continues at coordinate 1,147 of CAJQQR010000102.1, read as the reverse complement.
ATGACGCCTGCATCGCTCGCTGATAAAAAAGGGTGTTGATCAAGGGGACGAGTTGGGAGGATGAAAGATCACCTATGTATCCGTGAACCTGTCCTGTGGCCTCGGTTTTGATCGCTCCCAAATTCGGCCGCAAGGCAGCGAGTCGATTTTTGTCGAACGCCAAAATCGAGTATTCGCCGTACTGAATCCGGTGGAGATCAAGTAATCTCGAATACGAGAATCCGTTGTCGTCCGTTCTTGCTAACTGGGGTGTAAATGTGTCAAGGAAGCCCGGTTTAGGCCACGCACCTATGTATCCGGGAAAGCCTTTAAGCATTTGCAACCAGCCGAAGAATCCAGACGGTTTGACGGTAACGACGGGCGTTTGCTCGTTTTGAATGGCAAGAAAGACTTGATGCTGCGGCACGTTTTTTAGCAATAAGCCCTCTTTCAAACTGACATGAAAGTTGATGATATCGTTTGGTGATGTTCCATGTTTATATTGCGTCGTCGCACCCAGCGAGTCGGTGAACATGGCGAGTTGCTTTCCGAGCAACGACGTGACATTGGCAGAAAAAAGCAGTCGCTCCATTCCTCTTTCCTCCAGTTTCTCGCGTTTGATCGTTGCGACAAGTGGAACCATCGTTACCCATTCATTCTTGATGGTGTCATTTTGTTTTTCTAAATCGATTGCTTCGGCCTCGGTAATTCCTCGAATGTCAACATCGGGAATTGGCGTAAAGTATCCGCGTGCGCCTCGCAACGAATCGAGTACTTGAGAGTTCGCGGCAATCGGCCCGCTCATATCGACTCGTTGTGAAAAATTCGCAGGCAAAAATTTCGCTGTGACAAGATCTTCGACCGTCGGATTTTCGAGCCCTTCGCCCTTTGCGGCAGCGAACGCCAGTTGCAAAAGTTCAATATCCACAAGCGCTTGTTGGCGCCGCGCGTTTTCAATTTGGTATTTTGACGACAGCATTCCGCGAAAAAAGTTGGTTGGCATAAAGACGAAAACAGTGTCTTCATTCTCGATCGGGTACGATTCACGAGTTTTCATAAACTCAACCGAATTTGCAAGCGAGCCTTTGCCTTCGCCACACTCGAAAAAACGTTCGACCATTGCCTTGCAGTTAGTGATTAAATGAAATTTGTCGTGCACCGCGTAGTA
>CAJQQR010000101.1 GCA_905480545.1 uncultured Pirellulaceae bacterium | reverse complement strand
GCTTGGGCCGCATGTTTGGCGTTTTCGGGGCGATCATCGGATACCGTTTGGCCCTCTCGATATAGACGGGCCTGCAAACTTCCGAGCATAAAGTGGATTTCGGCGGAATCTTCTCGAATCGTAAGGCATTTTTCATAGGTATCGACCGCCCTTTGATTTTCTTGCGCCATTTCCAGCGTAACCGCCAAATTAAGATAGGCTCGGAGATTTCCAGGGAAGATGTCAATTGCTTTTTCAAACGACACAATCGCCTCAGGCAATTTTTGGGACGTCCGTTGTGCAATTCCCAAATTCAAATACGCATCATCGTAATCAGGCTTGATTGAAATCGCTTTTTTAAAGGTCTCTGCGGCGGAATCAAATTCCTTTTGTTGAATGAAAACCAAACCTAACAAATAGCGAAGGACCGGCGAATTGGGATGAAGCGTTATCGCATTCATTAAGATCTTTTTCGCTTCAGTAAATTGCTTGACCTGCAACAACGTTTGACCAAGAAAACCATGCCAGTTTGGTTCTTGCGGTTCCTCATCGACTGCTTCGCGTAGAATTTGAATTCGTCGATGGATTTGACTTGGCGGCAGCTGCATCGCATCCCGGACCAAGATGTTGACGTCTCTTCTCAAACTTTGGACATCTTCAAAAACGGGATCAAACCAAGGATCATTTCCAATTCCTGGTTGCTCCGCTTTCTCCGCAAACTCATTTGCCTTGGAAGCTTGCCCCAAGCGAAAATATAACTGGGAAGCCAATCGCAATGCTTCCAGGCGTTGCGGTTGAGTCAGCATCACGATCTGTAATTTTTCAAGGCTTTCCTCAGCTTTGTTTTCTGCCAATAGAATTCGCGCCAAAAGCATATTTGCGCGAGGTGAGTCAGTCGCTGTGTTCAACACGCGTTCAGTTGTTGCTTTTGCCAATTCAAACTGAGAGTCTTCAAAATAAAGTTCGGCTAATCGACATTGTAAATCGGTATTGCCAGCCGCGTGTTCTAAAGATTCTTTCACCAGTTCAATGGATTGTTTCGTGTCGGGCGGATTAATGGCCAGCATCATGCTGTAGGGCCATTGAAAGTTGGTCGGTTCAAGATCTTTGGCGACCGCAAAACATTGTCGAGCTTCATCATGCAAGTAGTGCGCGAGGTATGCTCGCCCCAATAGTCCCCATCCGGAAGCGTCATCCGGTCGAATTCGAACGGATTCCTCACATGATTCAATCGTTTTTTTGGCTCGATTGGATAACGTTGCAAGGCTTGGAGACGGTAATCGATCAAGCCATTTTCCAGATGCGTTTCCTGATGAGACATAGGTGAAATAGACCGATAATCCAACAACCATTAGCAAAACGACGGCGACGGTCACAGACGCTGCCGTTATTCCGCTACGGTTTTTCGTTGTTGTTTTTATCATGCGATTTCATTTTGAATAGAAGATACAGAACAGGACTGACTCCGTTGTTAGCGTGCGGCCCACTGCTCAAGCAATTGAAATTGTCGAACGAAATTGTTCTCTTCGATTCCATGGGGACTTTTGAAGAAACTGCAAAGGTCCGTCAAAAGGCCAACTTCGCCGCGGCGGCTTGCCATTTCCGTAAATCGTACGAGATCCAGAACTAGCGGAGCGGCAAGTATCGAATCACTACCCTGCCATGTGAATTGCATGGTCATCGGCGTGGAAAGAAACCCTTGGAAATGAATGTGATCCCAAGCTGTTTTCCAATCGCCCAAACTCTTGATGTACTCGATGCTTACGAGTGTTTGCGGATCGTAACCCAGAATCTGACCGAGCAACCGATCCTTGCTGACCACTTTTGTTTGTTTGTTTTCTGGATCGTCCAAGACTTTGCCGTCCAGGTTTCCAAAAATATTGTGTCCGACCCAGCTCATTACGTTCAAGTTGCGATGCTGAAACATCGGTGCTAAAGAGCTCTTCAACAGCGTCTCCCCAGTCTTGCCATCGTGCCCCATGTGGCAAGTGCCATGAGCTTCTGCCAATTCACAAATTGCATTGGGTGCCGTACCCAACGAAGGCGTAAAATTCAAAAATGGCATCCCCAGTTGTAAGGCTGCGATACCGTAAATCGAACTGGCAGCGAGTATACAGTCTTCATTTTCAAGGATCGGTTCGAACTCCGACCAATTGCTTGGCAATGCCGATCCATCTACCGTTGGTTCAGTCGATGAAACGTTCATCACAATGACTTTGGAGAGCTGGTTGTTTTCTGCAAAGTTAGAGAGGTCAGACTTGATGGATTCGATAATTGCTTTCGGTGTCGAATCCTTCTTGGTCATTTCAGGATCTGCCAAGTCGCTGATCGTTTTTCCAACGTTGAATATGGTTCCCGGTGTAATCTGTTGATCGATCGCCGTAAAATCTTCTTTACAAGCATCCAGCAGTTCGGCACTGAGAAGTTTGCTTTCGGTCAATAGTTTCGTTGCTTCGTCTTCCAGAGTTGTATCGCGTATGTCGCAGCCGCCAACGACAAATTGGGACCAATCGGACAAGCCCACGTCGCTAAATTGCGGTAACTCGCTGACGAGACCATGGTTTGCGGTCAATTTTTTTTGAAGGGCGAGCAAGCCGACGATGGCCGTGGTCGCGACTCCGCCTCGGGCACCAATAAGCCAAATTCCAATTTTATCTGCCATGATTCTCTTTTCTTCCGATTAAGGGCGAAATCGGCATCGTTTTATAAATTGATTTTCAACACGTAAAAGGAAAGCGATGTCCCGGCTCTGATTCCGAATCAAGGGTTAACGAATCGGAATTCGCGAATTTAAACGGATGGGTACAGATTGCTTGGCCGTTGGCATCGAGACAACGCGAATTTGAACGACGCAATTTGCATCGCGTTCATTGGGGCTTAAAGCAATCCATTTTCGGCGATAACATTAATTGTTTCCGTTTGATCTTATTCTCGTCAACGGGCCAATACTTTTCAAACACAAAAGCTCAGCATAGGTGAAGCGATGACGACCGCAGCCAGCACCTCAAATTCTTTCTTCGATTCGCTTGAATCTGCGCCGCCGGATTCAATCTTAGGATTGAACGAATCATTTAAAAACGACCCGAATCCGGACAAAATCAATTTGACCGTTGGAGTCTATCAGGATGAGTCGGGGGTTACGCCAATTTTCGAGTGTATCAAACTCGCAGAAAAACAGCTGGTTGACACCGAAAGTAGCAAATCCTATCTACCCATTAACGGTTCGCCGGAGTTTGGACTAGCGGTTCAGAAATTACTTTTTGGCACCGACGACCAGGGAACAGACCACGAAATCGTCCGTTCGAAACGCGCCGTGACGGCACAGTCGCCCGGGGGAACAGGTGCATTGAGAATTGCCGGAGATTTCCTGCAAAAAAAATTCCCCAATTCACGTGTATGGCTGAGCGCTCCGACATGGGCCAATCATCCAGCGATATTCGCTGCAGCTGGTTTGGAAACGAAAAACTACAGTTATTTAAACAGTGATAAAACAGGACTCGACTTTGACGCGATGAAAGCGTCTTTGGATGAAACGCGACCTGGTGACGTCTTGCTGCTTCACGGATGCTGCCACAACCCAACCGGAGTCGATCTATCCGCCGACCAATGGCAGGAGCTGGCGGCCATCATCAGACAACGCCAATTGCTTCCATTGATCGACTGTGCCTACCAGGGATTCAATGCGGGCATCGAAGAAGACGCTGTCGGGATTTCGACGCTGTGCAACGCGGGCTTGGAAGTCATGATATGCTCTTCGTTTTCCAAGAATCTTGGACTGTATGGCGAGCGAGTTGGAGCGATGACATTGGTTGCCGATAGCGAAAAGTCTGCGAAGGCTGCGCTCAGCCATATCAAATCCTGCATCCGCGTGAACTATTCTAATCCACCGAAGCACGGCGCTGCGTTGGCTACCGCTGTACTCAGCGACGATGGGCTCCGCGATGTATGGTTTAAGGAACTGGCAGGCGTCCGTGCTCGTATCAAGCAAGTTCGAAGTCAGTTTGTGCAAGAGATGAATCGGCGGTGCGAAAGCGACTTTTCGTTCATTGAAAATCAAAACGGCATGTTTTCATTTTCTGGATTAACACCGCTTCAAGTTGATCAATTGCGCAACGAGTATTCGATTTACATTGTCGGAGTTGGGCGAATCAATGTTGCCGGAATCAATAGCAATAACATCGAACGGCTTTGCGATTGCATCGCGAAAGTAATGGCGTAGTCAAGTAAGAATGATTTGCGTTTTCGAAGCCAATAAGCCAAATTTAATAGTATCGGATTCTTGTTTTGGCCAAATGATAAGCTGAACGAAGTCGCTTTTTGTTCAATAAGTAGCAATGTTGCATTCTGATACGGGGTCGCTTGTTTTGAGCCATTTATTCCAGTCCGGCAAATCGCCGGACACCCCTCTGATGATGCATTTCACGTAACGTGTTCGTCGCGTGTCAACTGAATAAACTCCAACCCTACACGATAAAAAGTTGAGCAAAGAAAAAAATAGTCCCAGCCGAAGTGGTGCCTTTGAAGCCGGCGTCGACAAGCGAGTCGAAACGTTTACCGAAAGCATTAGTTTTGACCAGCGATTGTTTGTACAGGACATCGCCGGTTCGATTGCGCATAGCGAAATGCTGGCTCAGCAAGGGATTTTGGCCGATGACGAATTCCAACAGATCAAAACGACGCTAACCGAGATCAAGCAAGAAATCGTAGATGGAGAATTTAAATACGATTTTGCATTGGAAGATATCCACATGCATATCGAAAAGGCTTTGATTGATCGGTTGGGTGATATTGGTCGAAAGCTCCATACCGGACGCAGCCGTAACGATCAGGTTTCCACCGATTTTCGACTTTGGGTGCGTGATGCGATTGATCGCGTATCGGCGAAATTGCTTGATTTACAAAAAGCATTTGTGAGTCGTTGTGACCAAGATGTCGATACGATTCTTCCTGCTTACACACATATGCAACGAGCGCAGCCGGTACTCGCGCCGCATTATTGGTTGGCCTACTGTGAAAAACTGGAGCGGGACCGCGAGCGTTTGACTGATGCGAGGAAACGAGTGAACAGTTCGACGTTGGGTACAGCAGCGGTGGCGGGGACCACGATCGATATCGACCGAAGCAAAACGGCCGAACTACTTGGCTTCGAAAGGATTGTGGCCAACAGCTTGGATGCGTCGAGCGATCGGGATTTTGTGCTAGAGAGTGCATTCTGTTTGACGACGATTGCGTTGCATTTAAGCACATGGGCCGAGGAATGGATCATTTGGTCGACCGTTGAATTTAACTTCTTGGACTTACCGCAAGAGTTTTGCACGGGTTCTTCAATCATGCCGCAGAAGATCAACCCGGATATCTTGGAGCTGATTCGTGGAAAAACGGCTCGGGTTGTCGGCAACCTTCAAGCCCTCATTGTTTTGACGAAAAGTTTGCCGCTGGCCTACAACAGAGATCTTCAGGAAGACAAACCGCAGTTGTTCGATTCATTCGACACCGTTATTGCCTGTTTGGAACTTGCCGCTCCGCTGGTTGAACAAACGAAATTGAATCGAGACGAAATCGCGTCGAGACTCGACCGTGGATTCTTGGATGCGACAACCTTAATGGAATATATGATCAAAAGAGGAGTCCCGCAGCGAAGTGCGCATCACGCCGTTGGCGCCTTAGTTAGAACCGCAATGAATGAACGGAAATCGCTTGCCGAATTGCCGTTGGAGACTTTCCAGCAAACGCAACCGGGAATTGATGAGTCGGTTTTCGAATCGTTGGGAGTGGAAAATGCCGTAAAATCGTTCCAAAGCTTTGGATCGACCGCACCTGAACAGGTGGCCCTGCAAATTGCGGCTTGGAAAGCAAGAGTGTCGGATTGAGCCGTTTTTACTTGGTGTATGGGGAATTATTCGGTGGAATTAGCCCTCGAAATGTAGCGCCTCGCCGAATCCTCGAATTACACTAGATTGTTGGAAAAATGCGTAATTTCTGCGCTGATACTTTCTAGCTGATGAAACATGTAGCGTATTGGATCGCTGCAGCACGTCGATGGTCGCACGAAGTAAGTCGCCGACAAATGTCAAACCAGTTCAAGATTACGTCTTTTGTTCTTCTCGCCATTGGTCTTTGCACGAGCACGCTCGTTGCAACGACCTGTCCCTATTCTCCGCAGGGCGATCCGTTTGGTGATCCATTTGGCGGCGGTGACAAGAAGCAGGACGCGGGGGATCCGTTTGCAGGTGGAGGTGCGGGCGGGGGCGATCCCTTTGGAAACGCCGGTGGAGCCAATCCTGCAACACCAATTACCGGCGTTCCCACCGGTCCCATCGATTTGCCGAAGGCGACGTCCGCGGTCGTGCTTGCGATTCGAGAAACCAAACCGACCACACCCAGCCAGATCATCAGCGCGCTGCGAATCATGGTCGACACCAGAAACTTTGACGAAGCAAAGGTTTATCTCGACAGGTTAATTGCGGCCGGTATTGATGATGCAACTTCATTTCAATTGGTTCAGGAAATTGGCTCTGATTTTATCGTGAGAATGATTCGGACCAAGCAAATCTCGCCCAACGGCGCATCGTTTGGAAGGTCATTGCTGGCGTCCGCCCAAAAACACTTGACGAGCGAAACTCAACTGCAAACCTATTTCAACGATTTGACGGCTGAATCCAATACCGCGAGGATCAACGCGGAGCGAAATTTGCAACTGGCAGGAATTTCAGGATTGGCTTTCCTGGTCGCCAATGCACCGAAGGCCGATTCAGATCCACTGGATCTTTATGAATCGGTGGCTGCGTCAATCAGCAAACGAATTGCGGTTCCGCTTCAAGCCGTGCTCGAAACGGGAACTGAGCCTCAGAAAGCATTTGCGATTTCTGTTCTGGGGCGTGCCAAGTTACAGAAAAGTCTCGTGTACTGGTTGTCGCCGTTGTTCAATCCATCAACGCCGGAAAGTCTTAGACAGGCGGCGATCACCGCATTCAAGCGAACGTTAGGCGGTGTTCCCGATCTTCCGGAAGCGAAGCGATTTCTTAATCGTCGCATTGTCTCATTAAACAACGGGAGCAAGCCTTATTCCGTTGATGCATTCGGCAAGGTCGAGTTTTGGAATTGGACGCCCGACGGCAAGTTCATGAGCAACAAAATTGAATCGGATATGGCCAAGGCGTTGACGCTTGAAAAATATGGCAAAGCACTATTCGAAATTGACAAACAAGACAAAAGCAGTGAAGTCATTTATCTTGCGACGCAGGTCAATGCATTGAAAGCGTTAGGCAAAAAGCCCGTTGTTGATTCGCTTACCGAGCGTAATTTGACGGCTGTCGATTCTGACTCGTGGATCGCTGCGATGGATTATTGCGTAAAGAACAAGTTGCTGGACGGTGCGGTAGCGGCTGCTGAAATCATTGGAAAGATTGGTACCGAAGAGATATTACGCACGTCGGATTTCAGCCCATTGGTGCGTGCGATGGAAAGTGGTGACCGCCAATTGCGATTTGCCTGTACGTCGGCCATTGCAAGGTTAAAACCCCATCGCAGCTTCCCCGGAGCTAATTGTTTTCTCGATTCGTTGGTTTTCTTTGCAGGAACCACCGGTCAGCGTAGGGCATTGATTGCCCACCCTAAATTCAACGAAAGCCAAAGTCTCATCGGAACGCTTTCGCAGCAAGGGATCAATGCAGCAGCAGCGACTTCTGGACGCGAGCTTTATCGTCTGGCAACAGGCGATTCCGACGTGGAGTTTATGTTGATCAGCGACGCAATTGACCAGCCAAAAATTGGTGA
>CAJQQR010000100.1 GCA_905480545.1 uncultured Pirellulaceae bacterium | reverse complement strand
CATTTGAAGAAAATGTTGGCCGAACGTGATATCCCGGTCGTCGTAAGCATGGGTAGTGTCGCAGCAAGTGGCGGCTATTACGTTTCGATGGTTGTTGGTGACCAGGACGACGCCATCTTTGCGGAACCAACATGTACAACCGGATCGATTGGTGTGATTATTCCTCACTGGAACTACAGTGATTTGATGGAAACCTACGGTGTTGTTGATGATTCGATCATGAGCCATCCTCGAAAACGAATGTTAACTCCGTCGAAAAAAATGCCGGATGATCATCGAAAACTTTTGCAAGAGTATGTAGACGAGTCCTTCGAGAAATTCAAAAGCGTGATCCTCGAAGGCCGCCCCAAGTTTCGATTGGACAACAAACTTCAGAACAATCCGGATGCAAAAATCAAACTCATCACAGACGGTCGCGATGTTGCAACGGGCGAAATTTTCCACGCACCGAAGGCGTTAAAATTGGGTCTTGTCGATCGACTGGGGTTTATTGAAGAAGCCATTGATCGGGCGGCCGAACTGGCTGGCGTTTCATTGAAAAATGTACGTGTCGTTGAATATTCGCGGCCAGCCCCATGGATCGAATTGCCCTATTTGTCACAAGCAGAAACTTCCAATCAAATCTGGAACACTCTGATGGAAATGAATACGCCGCGTGCTTATTTCATTTCGACAAGTTTGCCTCCGATGATCGCTTCATGGCAAGATCCGTTTACTTCAAAAGCGGAATAATTCATTTGTAAAGACTCCTGAAATAAAACAGTCCAAATTCCGTTTTCCACTGAGCAGTCTGAATTGGATATTGTCGAACAATTTAAGCGTATCTGGCCGATTGAATCGTTTCACAGCGTCTCGATTCTGATCGGCGTTTCGGGTGGGTCCGATAGTGTCGCTCTCACGCGGATCATTCAGTCGCTTGTTACCCAGCCAAATTACGTTTCCATCGCTCACTTCAACCATCAACTAAGGGGGGGGAACTCGGACGCCGACGAGGAATTTACAGAGCGGCTGGCGGCGGAATGCGGCTTTCGCTTCTTTTGTGAACGATCCAACTCCGCGTTACTCCAAACGGAAAAAGAGCAATCCAATCGGACATCATCCAATCGAGGCGAGGGTCTCGAGTCTCTGGCAAGAAAAGATCGTTATGAGTTTTTCTGCCGAATTGCCAAGCAAATTGGGGCCAGGTACCTTGCATTGGCACACACAAGAGATGACCAAGTCGAAACCATATTGCACAGAATATTTCGTGGCGCCGGCTGGCGTGGCCTTCAAGGCATCCCATCAAGCCGTGAACTGGAAACGGGAATCACCCTCATCCGCCCGTTTGTAAAAACCGACAAAGCTACAATTTTGGAGTATCTCGATAATTGCGGTCAGGATTTTCGCACCGACGAAAGCAACTTCTCCGGTGAGTTTACCCGTAACCGAATTCGAAATGAATTGATCCCGCTAATCAATGAAATCTTCGATAAAGACATCACTGAATCTGTGGAATCTGTTGCTGAAATCTCACGTGATGTCGCGGATTATCTATCGCCGCAAATAGAGGATAGTTTTGAACGTCACATCAAGATTTCAAAACATGAATCGAATCCTGCGGAAATCCGAATCGTCCATTCTGCGGGATTGGAAACGCTAATCTTGACGGAAGTGCTCCATTCCGCTTGGAAAAAATGTGGTTGGCCGTTGCAACAGATGACCCGGCAAAAATGGATGCTGTTATGTCAGCAAATCCAAACGAGCGAGCCAAATCACATTAACCTTCCCGGCAATCTCACGTCGCATGCGGTCGACGCATCAACCATCGTGATTCGGCAAAACAATCATTAACAATCAGGGAGCACCTCACGACGAATCCGATGTGAAATCTGATGATCGCCCTCAATTTTCACTTCGGATTTACTTCGGAAATTTTGATCTAACTGGATTCGGATAGGATTCGCCATTGGAATCACCTTCATTGAACACCAAATCACTTGCGCCAACATTCGAATCCTCCATGCCCCATTCATTCCAATGGTGCATATGATTTTTCAATTCAAACTCCGCGACCATATCGTCAAGGCTCTCGGAAATTTCAAAGTTAAACTCGAAGAACGATTCCATCGATACAGCGAGTGGCGCATCCAACGAACCCAAATCCAAAATTGGACTTTCGTTTTCATTGTTTTCGCATTCATTGTTTTCGACGTCATTGTTTTCGACGTCATTGCCGCGATTTTCATCCACGCGATTTTCATCCACGCGATCAAAAGAGACCTTTGGCGAAACTCCTTTGGCAGAGTTATCGTCGGGCAATCCCCCTTTTTCCTTCATTTCAGCAATTCGCTGAGCGGCAAGTGCACGGTCGTCGATGAACGAATTTTTCTGCGATTCATTGCCCGTTAGACGTTCACTTCGGCCCAAATCCTTTGACCGATCGATCTTTTGCAAGAGCCGATAACAAATCGACTTCAGATCATTCGGCTTTTCCGGTTTATTATTACGGACACGTCTTCCGTTATGCTCGCTGTTTGACGCGGCCTCGTCTCGGTCAATGTTTGATCCGTTGCCGTTGGTTCGATCAATCTGGTCTTGATTTTCGGGTTCTAAAGATGACATTTTTGTTTCCTTCGGTTAGTGCTCCCCACAGTTTGTACAACGCATCATCTGGAATTTTGGTTCGTTCTGCCGACGGAAATTTCGAATTTCCAATCCATTGAAGTCCTACTGCAGGAAATTCTGGACCGCGAGGCCTGCTAGCAACCCAATCAAGTTGGATTACTTGGTGGTACACATCTTCGAATCAAAAAGATGTATTGCTGCAATTTATTGCTTTTGGGAATATCCACACTGAAAGTCCGCGAATTGTTCGCTGGTAGTGTTGATTGTTGCTGTGGGAACAGGCCTGAATGTCAGGGTCAAAAACCGAAAAAACCAGAACGTTTTTCCATCCCAAACGAACCTATTTGTTTGGATTGTTGACGATCGTGTTGTTTCTTGGACTGAATTTTTTAATTCCTGGAAGCAAGCCGTTAAAGCAGACGTCGGTCTCCATTGAGTTTTCGCATGATGGCACTGAGCGTTTACGAGATGCAACACAACAAGCACTCCTTAACGAACTTAAAGAACAACTTTCCCACGAAACGCTTTCCCAGACTTTAAAATCTGTTGGGGAAAAAACGGCAATCTCCAGCGATCTTTTTCCTCGAACCGATTCTCAATTTGATGTTGAATCGATTCGCACAAAGCTAATCGAGGGCGCTTTATCCGTAGAAAAACTGACTCCGATTCATGCATCAACAAAGCACTCCGACGCAATAGTGTCTGGTTCGATGGAGCATCACCAATCAGGAAAATCGGAACAACCTCAAGTCGCCGGTTTTCGACTTTCGATTCTCGGTAGCGGAACCGACGACGAATTATGGTTTGTAAAGTTACTGGCAGAGAAAATTAAAGATTCGGTTTCTCCTGACTACGATCGCGACCAAATCAAATCTGAAATCCATAGCATTCGCGATGGAATGGTAACGACTTCGAAAATGAATAAGGCATTGCGAGAATCGGTAAGTAAAACATTCGAGAAATACACTCGTCGCCAAGAGCAGCTTCTTGCCTCCGCATCGAATCCAAGCAACCTTGCGAGTGCGATTACGAGTGGGGCTGAAAGCGTCGAGCTGAAACAAATGCGTCGTTCACGAGAGCAATGCATTCAAGAATTCAGAATCAACGAAGGCAAAGACTTCGTCGGTAAAGCAGACATTCAAGATGGACTCAACGCGCGCATCAGATTCTTAAACCAAGAGATTCAAAAGCAAAGCGAAAAGGAACAAAGTCAAAATCAGCGAATGGCAAACAAACAGCCCGGAGTCGAGCGAGCCACATTTATCGATACGGGTGTCAGTGGAATCCAGCCGTTTGAACTGGAACAGGAGGTTTCAAGTTTGAAAACGGAGGTCGCATTGCTGGTTGGAAAAATAGACATTGCGGCGAAACAACATTCAGATAATTTAGCGATCTCTTCAAAGCTGACACGGATTCTCGATAGTAACGCGGAGTCGACCGTTTATGTGAGTGATCCCAGTCAAGAATCGGTTTGGAAAACGCCGAAATCATTGATTTGGATCGCGCTCGCCAGTGTCGTGATAAGCGGCGTAACTGTAGTTCGGATTCGATCCGGAGCCTTCGCGAATCACTTTACCAATCAAAGTAGCATCGAAGAATCCCTGCAATTACCTGTGATTGATCAAGTTACTCTACCCACATTAGCCAAAAAAGAAGAAACAAACATCATTGTCCAGCAAACGCGGTGGGTGCGAATGCTAACAAAGACTTGTGAAGTTGTGTTATTGGTTGGTTTGGTCGGAATCGTTTGTTTGCTTTTGCTGCAAAGCAATTCCGCGAAACAGATTTTGTTTCAACCAACGTCTTTCTTTCAATAAAAATTAACAATTAGTTAACGCATATGTACGAATCTCATTTTGGGTTTAAAACGCGGCCTTTCACTGCCACTCCGAATACGGAATGTTTTTTCCCGACTGAACATACCAGAAGAGCATTCGAGTCGGTTGTGTCGTGCATCGATCGTGCGTCCGGTGCCGCTTTGATTGTTGGGGGATCCGGACTCGGAAAATCTCTACTACTTCAAGTCATTGGCAGTCATTTCCAGCAAGGGTATAGCGTTGCCATTCTGGAATCGGCGAGCATCACCTCGCGCCGAGAGCTTTTGCAAAGCATTCTGTTTGAGCTTGGCTTGCCGTACCGCGGAATGGAAGAAGGTGAACTGCGGCTGACGTTGATGGATTATCTGAAACCCAGCGACCGCTGTCCGAACGGGTTGCTGCTGTGTGTGGATGAAGCGCATTTATTGCAAACAAAGCTACTCGAAGAGTTGAAAATGATTACGAATCTGGTACGCGATGGACGTCCGCGTGCTCGATTGGTTCTCGCTGGAAATGCCACAATTGAAGAGCGTTTGACCGATCCTAAACTGGAGTCGTTAAACCAACGGATCGCGACACGCGCTTACTTGCAGCCAATGTCACAGCATGAATGCCGCGATTATGTCGCGGCCCACTTGAACCATGTTGGTCGAAAGACCCTCGACATTTTTGACGACGATGCCGTCGAAGCCGTACACACTGCAACCAATGGAATACCTCGGCTCGTGAATCAAGTTTGCGATCATTCTTTTATTCTGGCCATCGCCGAGGGAAAAGCTCGAATCACAAAAGAAATGATCAATGAGGCGTGGTCGGATATTCAGCGATTACCGGTTCAATGGCATGTTTTGGGATCCGAAACCGAATCAAAAAATGATCATGTCATTGAGTTTGGTTCGTTATCAGGGGATGAAGACCATGAAAATGATACCAACAGCGCGGACATTCAACTCGAAAACACTCAGCTCGAAAACACTCATGAACCGGCACCGAGTACAGATTCCCAAGCAGTCTCAAACGAACTGCCTAGTGTGTCTACTGAATTGAACATAGAAGAAAAGCGGGAACCGGAAAGAGTTGAGTTTGTTTTCACTGGTCCAGAAAATCCATTTAACGAGCCATTCCCGGCAGAGGAAATGGTGGCCGATGCATTCACTCAAGTCATCGGGCATTCACCGCTGCGTCCTAATCGGCCCCTATCGGTTGCCGCAACTCAAACCGAAGAAACCGCACCGCGGACACCTACTCCAACCGCCGATCAAACGCTGGATGAAAATGTAAATTCAGACATTACACGATTGGATTCGCCTGGGACGCCTACCTCGCCGGACGATTCAAGTGATGTTCCTCAGACGATGGATTCAAACTCAACAAGCGTTGATTCCGCGTTCGAGCCCCCCACCACCGAACAGGGCTTCAATCAAGCTGTTGAATCGCCAGCTCCACTCACCAATTCAGAAATATTTCCAGCCAATCTGGAAACAACGCCGGTTCCTGAAACAGCATCTGAGCCTTCACAAAGCACAACGGAATCAATCGCTGATTATTTAGCGAAAAGTTCCGAAGCAGTCACATTTGGTGGCGGACAAGGCATCTACTCAAATCAATTCCCAGTGACCGAAGAATCGCATTCGCCAATTCCAGCGTTGAATCAGCAGACCGCGCCGGACGTTTCCAAGGAGAATGATGTCGTCGACGAGATCAGTCAGACAGTCCAAAACATCAAACTGGAAATGGAATCAATTTCAAAAGATTCCGTCGCTTCTTTGAGTCCCGATCGACCGGAATCAAATCAAAATTCACGAACCGACGATCGCGACATGATCATCGTTGAAGAAGAAACGAAGCCATCCCAAACCATTCAATCAGTTCCTTTGGAAGACGTCGCCGTACCAGCGACGGCGCCCACGGCAAAACGGGAAGATTACCAAAAACTGTTTGATCGTTTAAGAAAAGGATAAAAGGCAGCAGCCCATTTAATCAAAATGAAAAGCTCAAAACGAGTTACAGAATTGAACAACCGGTCGGTCGAACTTACCGATGCAGAGTTGCGCAACGTGGATAAATTCAGTGTTTCCCTGCCGATGAACGAACTTCCGGAAGTCGTTGTCGTGTCGCCACAGCCTATTGCGCCGCCGCGAAACTACGATGGACCTGCCACGATTCCATTCTTAAAGGACAAGCCTGGACTGGAAACCGGAAGGCTGCAGCCCGAACCGGTGTCTCATTCAACCGCTCCAGAGAACGCCCACGATTCGACACAATCTTCAGGTTCGCAATCTTCAAGTTTCGGTACAGACGTTTCACCAAATGAAAGAACCGGCGGTATAGAGGATCACGCGTCGATTGACCGCGACTCCAACGGGATTTCGATTCCAGACATACAGGACGCCGAATCCGTTTTGCTCGACACGCATCCCTATGAATCGCCATCAGCAAACGAAACATCGGTGGTCAATCCCTCAACGACAGCCGAGTCAAAAACCGAATTGGACGAATCCGCTGATTTTATCGAGGCATTCACCAACGATTTAGAATTGCCTCAAGACGAACTTGCCATTTTAAATTCGGATGATTCGTCGGCCAATTGCGACTCTGAATCAAATGAAAAGTTAGAAGAGCATCATGCAGAAGCAGCGGATCTCGAAGTAGCAGGCCCATCAGACGACGCTCCGGCAAACGCAACCGCGATTTACAAAATCGAGGATTATGCGATTCATGAAAATCGTTTTGAAAGGATTGCGAAGGGTGTTGAAACCGAACTGGAAAACAAACCATCTAGCGTAGTGCTGATAACGTCGCCTAGCCATAGCGAGTCGATCTTCGGTAGGGACTCAATCCAACATGCAACCGCAAATAATTTGCTTTCGGTCCTTGCGAATCGCAACCCAACGATGCGCATCATATCTGTTCAAGCAAACGAAACCGGCCCGGACCAACAGGAGCAATTCTCGCCCGGTTTGGGGGAAGTCTTGTCAGAAGAGAATGAATTGGCGGACGTCGTCATCCCAACCACAATTGACAACCTCGATTACTTGGCGTTTTCAGATTGCGGGTCGGTGCTGTCCTCTTCGTTCAAACCTCGCGTTGAAAAGATTGTCAGCGAGTTACGAAAACATTACGACTTGATTTTCATTAATGGAAAGTCGGCGGAAGAGACAGAAACCAAATCCTGGACAGCGATTGCTGACGCAACATATTTGATCGTTCAACTTTATGGCGATGACCAAACGGCAGCAAAGGAAGCAGCCACACAACTGAGGAAAAATGGCGGTCGGTTGGTCGGCTGCATTGTGATCCAACCGGAATAAGCCAACAATCCAGTGATCTGCGTAGAAGACGATCTCGCTGGTCGACCGGTCGCTATTCTCAACTTCTTCATTTCGACTATGATGCGACTATTGGAAACGCTAATCGATCCGCAAAACAACGTGGTCGATTAGGCGGCTTGTGTGGACAGCCTTTTGGCATTCACCATTTCAGCAGCCAACACGTGAGCAGTAACGTTTCAACTGACGCTCACAAGTACAAACTCAGTCAGGAAAGATCGTGAAAACCGCATTGGTCACCGGAGGAGCCGGATTCATTGGTTCGCATATCGTAGAAGGTCTTTTGCAAAAAGATTACACCGTTCGCGTGGTCGATAACCTTTGCACTGGCAATCGCGAAAATTTGTCACCGTTCGAATCGTCCATCGAATTTATCGAAGCGGATATCAACGAATCGGATGCGATCGCTGCGGCAATGGATGGTGTCGATGTTGTCTTTCATCAAGCTGCTTTGGCGAGCGTCCCACTCAGCCTGGAAAAACCTTTGGAGGTCAATCGCGCCTGCGTGTCGGGAACCTTAAATATTTTGAACCATGCAAAAGACGCCAAAGTCAAACGTGTGATTTATGCTGCATCAAGTAGCTGCTACGGCGACATGCCCTACTCGGCAAAACGTGAAACCGATCCGATGATGACGATGAGCCCATACGCTGCAGCGAAGGCGGCGGGCGAACTTTATTGCCAAGCGTTTTATCATTCCTTCGGTTTGGAAACAGTTGGCATCCGCTACTTTAACGTTTTCGGACCACGGCAAGACCCCAACAGTCCGTACTCCGCTGTGATTCCCATTTTCATTACGTTGATGCTCAACGGAAAATCGCCAACCATTTACGGCGACGGACAACAATCGCGTGATTTTACGTTTGTCAAAAATGTCGTTGCTGGCAATTTGTTGGCAGCGGAAGCGCCGAACATTGGCGGAAAAGTCTTTAACGTCGCCGATGGTCGATCAATCGATTTGCTGACGCTGATCAGATATCTCAATGAGTCCCTTGGCACCGCTATCGTGCCAAACCACGAACCGGCAAGGGCCGGCGATGTCCGAGAAAGTCTCGCGGATATTGCTTCCGCGGTTAAGCACTTGGGTTACGCCCCGGAATTCAATTTCGAAGAGGGCCTAAAGCAATCGATTGACTATTACCGCAGCATCGTAAAGGTTCAGGGCTAACGACATGCCGTTTTTTAAACGGCATGTCGCTCTCAACCGCCGGTGCTTCCTGAAAAAAACAGCGTTCTAGCGGTCTGCAACTTACACAGATCGGCAGCTATTTCTACCGTCACGCCTCGGCAATACCGTTAAGAGGCTTCAACGGGATCCTACTTTCCATTAAATGATCATATCCGGATCGTACCGGCGAATCGCCGGAAGCGACTTATGAAAGTCGCTTTTTACCGATATAATTCGAGCTTCTGATGCTTTTCAAGCATCAATTTATTCTGAAGTTGAATATTTCCGGCGACAAATGTGCCGGTGCGACTCTCACTGACTTCACCATTAACCATTCGCATTCTCGCAAAGGAGATTTATAAGTGGCAATCAAAGTTGCAATCAACGGCTTCGGTCGTATCGGTCGATTGACCTTTAGAAAATTGATGGAACAAGGTGACGAATTCGAAATCGTTGGTGTCAACGATCTTACCGACAACAAAACACTAGCGACACTTCTAAAGTATGACAGTATCCACGGACGTTTTCCTGGGACCGTTGATTACACGGAAAACTCATTGATCGTAGACGGCAAAACGATCAATGCATACGCTGCTCGCAATCCTGCAGAACTACCTTGGGGCGATTTAGGCGTTGACATTTGTGTCGAAAGCACCGGCGTCTTCACCGCGCGAAAAACCGATGCAAAACCTGGATACGATTCGCATCTTGAGGCCGGCGCCAAGCGTGTTGTGATCAGTGCTCCTGCAAAAGATGGAGCGGATCTAACCTGTGTCATGGGCGTCAACCATGACAAGCTTACCGCTGACTTGAAATGCGTTTCAAACGCCAGTTGCACAACAAACTGCCTTGCACCTGTTGCAAAAGTTTTGAACGACACGTTTGGTATTGAGAGTGGTTTGATGACAACCGTTCATGCGTACACGAACGATCAAAACATGCAAGATCAACCGCATTCAGACTTGTACCGTGCTCGTGCAGGTGCGTTAAACATTATTCCAACATCAACCGGCGCAGCCAAAGCTGTTGGTTTGGTTATTCCAGAATTGAATGGAAAGTTGACAGGTATGGCAATGCGGGTGCCTGTGGCAACCGGATCCGTTGTCGACTTGACCGTAAATCTTGGAAAAGCTGCGACCGCCGAGTCGATCAATGCAGCGATGAAAGTGGCAGCAGAAGGACCCATGAAAGGATTCCTTTGCTACACCGAAGATCCTATCGTTTCGTCAGACATCATCGACGACCCGCATAGCTCGATCTTTGCCGCTGACTTCACCCAAGTCCTCGGCGGTGAAGGCAAGTTGGTCAAAGTTGTCAGCTGGTACGATAACGAATGGGGTTACAGCTGCCGAACCGCTGACCTTTGTTCAATCCTTGGCAAGATGTAAATCGTATCTTTCGAAGACGTTGAGTATCCAAAGCCGTGAGTGATTCACGGCTTTTTTTATGCCACACCGATGCTGCAAGAATATTTCGCATCGTAATATTTCGCATCGTAACATTTCGCATCGTAACATTTCACGAAGTACTGCATGACTGACAATTGGCAACTTCCGCCCGGAGTCTCACCGGGAACTCACGAGTATTTTGAGAGTGACGAAATCGCGAACGATTATGACGCGTACTTTAAATACACGTCGCTTTTCTCGTTCGATGAATCGATTGTGATCAATGAACTTGGGAAAGGAAACGAAGAATCAATCGTCGCAGATTTTGGATGCGGCACTGGGCGTGCGTTAGTCGCTGCCGGAAAGCAAGGGCATCGCGGACTGGCGATTGACATGTCTACAAAGATGCTGCGAATCGTTCAGCGAAAAGCCTTGGAAAACGATCTGCAAATTGACTGCATCAAGGCAAACCTCGTTGCCCTTGATGGTTTTCGGGATTCAAGTATCAATCATGGTGTCTGCTTGTTTAGTACTTTGGGAATGATTCAAGGCGACTCCAATCGCCAATCGGCATTGAATCACTTTCATCGAATGCTCAAACCGGGCGGTAAGTTGATTCTGCACGTACATAACTATTGGTACAATCTTTACGATCCTGGGGGTCCAAAGTGGATGATAAAAAATGCTTGGCAGTCGCTCCGTTCAACCGAAATCGAAAGAGGTGATCGCACCTATCCGTACCGCGGCGTTTATAACATGTATTTGCATGTATTTACCCGGCCTGAAATCCATCGCCTACTGTACAACGCTGGATTTTCAAAATTGCGATTCATTCCGCTCAGTCCCATTCGCATGACCCCCCTTTCAAATTCGTGGTTTCTCAGCGGCCTTCGTTGCAATGGCTGGGTCATCATTTGCCAATAGTGGTGTTTCATAGGAAGAACAGGGTTCGGCAAGAGGGGCTGTTGGCAACAAGGACCTCTACCTATGACAAGTTGGAACCAGACATTCCGCATCTGGCGAAAGTAACGTCAAGCCAAAATTGACTAAGATTGATTTAGCGGACCCACTCGATTTCAAGACCGCCGCTATCCTGAATCGGCTCAGGATCCGATGCAACGACGCCCGCAGCCAACCCGAAAATCAACGCCTGCGAAAGACTCGAACCAATCACCCGTTTTGTCACCACTTTTCAACCCGACTTTGGGTGTAGCGATTCTGCATGCAGTTCAGATTAGGATACAGCTCAGATCAACGGCAAAAGACACCGAACATTTCGCAATTGAAATTTCAGCTTAAGCTCTTATGAAAACCGGTTCTTCTGCAAAGTTGGTGGTAGGTGTCGATTTTACGATGAAAACACATTCCTCCGGCTTTCCAACGAACGCAAAAACGCAGTAAAACAGCGGATTTATCGTGCTAGTTAAATGAAAACGGGACCCAAGTCTTGTTAACTTCCAGCCAGAGATTTTTTTACCCGAAAACTTCCACAGAATTCACCCACTAGAATTGCGGAAGAACCTGAAAACCGACGGCGGCGATGTGGTGTGTTGGCGTTGCCAAATAAAATCAAAATCAAGACTGTTTTCCTGAGTGCAAAACAAAAACGGCCCGTGAGATAACTCACGGGCCGAAGAAGCCAACCGCTCTCAATGAGAATGATTTCGTTTATTTTGTTACGTCGCCAAAAAGTGAGTTCTAGTTAGTTTCGATATCGCGTTAGCGAAAGATTCCCGAATAGGTGGCGACCCAAGCGGCTTGCGATGCGGCTCCGCGAACGCTCCATGGAAACGGTTCGTACAACCAGGGTGCACAATCACCTGGTCGGTAGTAACCGAGGGCATAGACGCATTCGTTGGGCGGATGAATCCCCGCTTTGTAAGGAGCAATCGCGACGTTTCCAAAAAAGTGGGCGGCGGATATAAGCGGCTGGATGATTGGGCCTCGTGTATGGCCATAGCGTTCCAGTTGTATGTCTTGGTAGTACAGAGGTTTGCTGCAGACCGCTGAAGCAGTCCAAACAAAAGTTTGTGGATTCCAGCATCTGGCCGCCGACGGCACACCTTCGAACGAACAAATTTCTGGAGCAGTTCGACCGTCTTCCAAATTGGGCTTAAGCGTTAAAGATATGTCGCGAATTGATTTGTGAAGTATCACTCCATTGATTTCATCGCAGTCCAATTCAAACGAATTGTCCCTGCGGACTATCGGATCCTGCCGTAACAGATCGTCTTGATTCATCGGGCTGACTTCTACCATCGGGTCAGCTTCTTGCACAGGATCTTGCAGGTTGGGTCTCCGCAAATTACCCGGCTGCACTTGCGGTTGTCCGATCGGCTGGGTGGACTTCGGACTGAAACCACCACCTTGTGTCGGATTCGGAGTTTCTTCCTGCAATCCTTGATATCGACTTGGCGGCTGAAAACCATTTGGTTGGTAGCCGGCATTCGACGAACGCGAGGTCTGAGGCGTCGACCGGACCGTCGACGAGGAGGTCGCTGGCTGACGCAAGATGCTCTGTTGCGGATAACCTGAGGCCGCCAATTGCATGCCGTTTTGAGCGTAGGTGGATCGCGGATTCGGGGCTCGGGACGGTCGCTTGGCCGATCGAGGCTGAGCGATCATTTGAGGTGAATTTAACTTTGGCGGTGCAAGTTTTGCCGCCGAGCGGTCACCAAAAGGATCACTTAATGGATCAATCTGCTGCAGATCAGTTTTGCTTCGCCGGTACGCTAACTGACCAGACCCTTGGGATCGAGTCGGCCGGTTCGGAACACTCCGATTTTCTCTGACGCCACTTCCGATAGCACCGCTTTGGCCAATCGGATCTTGGAATGTTACCGCTTCTTGATACTGCACGGACTGTGCATTTCTAGGAGCTGCAATCACAATCGAATCGCGTCGCGATTGATCGCGGTTTTCGGATTGCGAGGGTGAAGAAAAGTTGCCCGTTTGCCGCGAACTTGTTTGCCGCGAACTTGTTTGCCGCGACCTGGACTGCGTCCCTTGGCTATTTCGCACGCCCAGGATGCTACGAACCGAATTGGGTTTCTGGAAACGTGAGGGTTGTTGATACTGACCCAACAAGCTCTCTGAGAAACCGATGACACCGACCGACAGGACGGCGATGCAGAGCAAACGTCGACCAAGTCTAACTGGGTTTACCGGACATGGAATTTTCCACGCTGTAGTTTGGAGATTCTTGCGTGATGGCGATGTCATGAGGGTGACTTTCTCTGACGCTTGCTGGCGATACTTGGATAAATTGTGCTTTCTCACGAAGCGACTCAATGGTTGCCGTTCCGCAATACCCCATTCCAGCTCGTAGACCTCCTACAAGTTGGTATACAAAATCATCAAGTGGACCTTTGAATGGAACGCGACCTTCGACCCCTTCGGGAACGAGTTTGTCGGTGCCCTTCTCCGATCCGCTTTGGCGATATCGTTCGTGGGATCCTTGTACCATGGCACCGATTGAACCCATGCCGCGATACACTTTAAATGTTCTTCCCTGGTACAAAATCTTTGAGCCCGGACTCTCGGAAAGTCCGGCAAAAAGCCCACCGATCATGCACGAATATGCTCCAGCTGCTATGGCTTTGGTTATGTCGCCCGAATAACGAATCCCTCCATCCGCTATTACTGGAACGCCACGGTCCTCAGCAGCCTTTGCCGCATTTTGAATTGCCGTTATCTGGGGAACGCCAATTCCTGACACAACGCGGGTTGTGCAAATCGACCCCGGTCCGATGCCAACTTTCACAGCATCAACACCAGCGTCCATCAAATCAATGGCACCTTGAGTTGTTGCAATGTTTCCAGCAACGATATCAATGTCCCACTGTTTCTTAATTTCGCGAGCCGTTTCAATTACGTTTTTCGAGTGCCCGTGGGCACTGTCCACAACTAAAACATCCACGTCCTGCTTTATTAGGCACTCAGCTCGCTCAAATTCGCCAACCCCAATTGCTGCTCCGGCACGCAAACGACCTTGCCTATCTTTGCAAGCATTGGGAAAGCGTTTCATCATATCGATGTCTTTGATCGTGATGAGACCTTCTAGTTTGTATTCATCGTCAACCAGTAAAAGTTTCTCCACCTTTTTAGCCGTTAAAATCTTCTCAGCTTCCTCAAGCGTTACTTTTTCCGTAGCCGTTACCAACGGTTCCTTGGTCATTACATCTGCTATCGGTTCATCGCTAGCTTCCAAGAATCTTAAATCTCGGCGAGTAATAATACCAACCAGCTTGTTTCCGTCGGTAGTAATTGGAACTCCAGAGCAATTGTTCTGGTCCATGACTTCACGAGCACGAGAAACGGGATCGGTTGGCGGCAAAGTGATCGGATTCTCAATAATCCCGTTGGCACTACGTTTGACCTTTTTGACCTCGTCCGCCTGATTTTCAACGGTCATGTTTTTGTGAATGATCCCCAAACCGCCAAGTTTCGCCAGTGCTATCGCCATGGCACTTTCGGTAACCGTGTCCATTGGCGAACTGACGAGTGGCACGTTGATTTTGATATTACGCGTAAAATATGTGCTCACATCGCAATCGTGGGGCATGATTTCGCTGTACTGTGGAACGAGAAGTACGTCGTCGAAAGTGATCGCTTGACCTTGGAATTTTTCGTTCATTCTGAATCCGTGTGCGGCTGTTTGCTCGAAATTTTTGGATTCCGCATTATGCTGCTCAGACGCGAAATTGACAACGTAGTTCGCTGGGCAAGAGCATCATAAACCCGTAAAATTACTGGAAAAGCGACGCTTTCAGTTCAGGTCGTCGTTCGTTTAGAGTGCTGCGCTTGGTTCGTTGCCCATTAAATTGGTTGACCCCATTTGGCTGTTCTCTTTGGTCTAGAAAATCCAACGTTGGATTGTCATCTTATGCCCAACCGTTCGTCATGCAATCAGCTCATTTCTGAAACTGCCTTCGCGTAAACTCGTCAGCTCAAACACTTTTTGCAATTCCGAAAGTCAATGTCGCAATCCACTGAATCCCTGCTTAACATCGAAGCAGCCGTCAAAGATCGTTACTCTGCCGCTTCTGAAGAACGTGAGCAAGCACTTTGTTGCCCTGTCAATTATGAGGAAAAGTACCTCAAGGTATTGCCGCAGGAATTGATCGACCGTGATTATGGGTGTGGTGATCCTTCTCAGTACGTCAATGAGGGCGAGACCGTTTTGGATTTGGGAAGTGGCGGTGGAAAGATCTGCTACATCGCGTCGCAAATCGTTGGCCCCAGCGGGAAAGTCATCGGCGTTGACATGAACGACGATATGCTGAGTCTGGCCCATCAATTCAAAGATGAAATCGCTCAACGAATCGGCTGGGACAATGTCGAGTTTCGCAAGGGCCGTATTCAGGATCTTGCTGCCGATCTCAACAAAGTTAATTCTTTGGTCACGCAAAAGAATGTAGCGTCCGCAACGGATTGGCTTGAACTCAATTCGCAAATTCGTGAAATGAAAAAAGTGGATCCGATGGTCGCTGATAATTCGGTCGACGTCGTGCTTTCGAATTGCGTTTTGAATTTGGTCGACCCAGAAGATCGTCGTCAAATGATTCAAGAAATTCATCGTGTTCTAAAACCTGGCGGACGAGCGGTTATAAGCGACATCGTTTCTGATGAAGTCGTTCCCCAACACATGAAAGACGACCCGGACCTATGGAGCGGATGCATCAGCGGTTCGTTTGTCGAAAACGAATTTGTAGAAGTCTTTGAAGAAAATGGATTTTATGGTGTTGAGATTTTGACGCGGCAGACCGAACCTTGGGTTACGGTCGAAGGCATCGAATTCCGCAGCATGACCGTCCGAGCCTACAAACTGGTCGATGCTCCCTGTATCGATTACGGACACGCCGTCCTGTACAACGGTCCATTTAAAGTTGTGATCGATGACGAAGATCATGTGATCACCCGTGGCGATCGGGTTGCAGTTTGCAAAAAAAACTTTGAGCGTTACACGTCCGGCGGATACGCCAAGCATTTCACGCCAATACCACCAGCGGTTGAACGAACGGATGCTGAAGCCGTTCCATTTAGCTGCAAGGACGGGGAACTTCGTGATCCCCAAGACACAAAGATGGGATTAAAACCGGAAACGACGTCCAACTCTTCTAAATCGACTTCGCTGCCAATCTCGGATTGTTGCGGAAGCGACTCTGGCTGCTGCTAAGACAGATGGATTCTTTTTGGCAATGCCCAACCTGCAAAACCACGATTGACTCGCAATTTCAGGTTTGCTGGAACTGTGGCACGAGCACCGATGGTGACGTCAACGAAGATTTTGCAAAAGAAATCGACGCAGAAGATCTATCCGATGCTCCTGAAGTCCCACGGATTCAATGCCGGAAATGCGACTACAGAGGCAAGGTTCTATTTTCGACCCGGTCCAAAAACTTTGTTGACTGGATTGTGGCAGGATTGATATCAATTTCTATTTCGCAACGGTCCTGGATTCAGTTTTGTCATCAAATCTGCCCCAAATGCGACGCGTCACAATCGGAGTTGGCACCGTGGGCGGGAAAGCCCTCGAATGAAAACGAGCAATTGTGGGAATCCAAAACGTCAATAGAAGAACGGTTTGCTCGAAAGCAACGCCGTAACGTCTACGTCATCTTGTTTTGCGTCGCTGCCGCGATTGCGATCTTGACCTGGGCGGTTCGATTTTGATTTCCTCATTTGCCACGGTGTTGGCTCCGGCGAATCATGTCAATCTAAATAACTTGAAAAAAGCATCCAATCAGGATGACGCAATGTCGGATTTGAATCGAATCCAACCAAACCACTCCATCTCGCGCAGCTAGCGTTACCAATCAAAGAGTCTCTCTTGCGTTGATTCAAGCGTTTTGCTAATTCAAACTTCAATCGAATGAATTTGAACTGCCGGGAATTTACATGAAACCACAAACAGTTGTTATCGCGCTCGCGTTCTGCTTATTGGGAGTCACTGATGTTGCGAAGAACGCTTCTGCGCAAGACGTCATCAACAACCGAGTTCCATCATTGGAAGACCGATTGAATTTTGGTTTGAAGACGCGCCGCCCAACCGAAAAAGCGTTTATTCGTAAAGTCGTCGCGCTGGTTGACGCAGGCACGCTTAAACAAAAAGTTGTTGACGAGTCGTTTTTCTGGGTACGCCGCGAAATGGAAAAAAGCAAAATGGGTGACCCAAACGCGAGGAAACACATTTCACAGTATCCGTTTATTTTCTTTCAACGCGTAGTAAAGTTAAATGCAAAACGCGTAGGCGTTACGATCCGATAGAAAAGTCCGAAGGAAAAATTCGACCGGACAACTTAGCGTTTTGAAAACAAAGCGGATGACGCGGAGGCTGATTGGTATGCCGAATCATTTTCATCCAAAACAGATGTGCCCAGTCCCGAAATCCTCATGTGATTTGCCCCGCACTCTCTTCGCACTCTCTTCGCACCTCCGCGTTTACCTTTAGCACCTGTCGCCGCATCAAACACCAAATCATCGGCACAAAACAACGGTTTTCGAATCAATCTTCCGCTCGGCTACCGTCACCACACATCATCACAATTCGTGGAAAGAACTCACCAACCACCTCAACCAAATCTGACTGCGCAGCCATGACTTCGTGGATATTTTTGTAAGCACCTGGAACCTCGTCGATTCCACCAGCCAACAAACGAACATTTCGGTCGTCCAGGTGTTCACGCCACTGTTTCCAACCAAATTCTTTCTTCGCCGCGGTTCGCGACATTCTGCGTCCCGCTCCGTGAGACGCCGAATTCAGACTCTCTGAATTCCCCTTCCCACGAACCACAAAAGCAGAATCAGCCATATTGCCCGGAATTACACCCAACTCTCCTGTGCCAGCTGGCGTTGCACCCTTTCTGTGAACGTAAACCTCTTTCCCATCATGCGTTTCTTTCCACGCAAAATTATGGTGGTTCTCAACGGTGGCAATAGCTTGACCGCCCGACAAATTCACCACATTTTTGTGAATCACATGATGATTCGCCGAGGCATAACGCCCCATCAAATTCATCGCCGCCCAATAACTTTGGCCCTCCTCAGTATCCATGTGTAACCAGGACAAATGCCGCAGGTGCTTATCGTTGCGGATTTTTGCTGGCACGTTTCGCCGGGCAATATCCGTATAACGCTTGCAAACGGCTGCACCAGATCCACGGCTACCGCTATGCGATAGCAAGGCAACGTATCGCCCTGGCTCCATACCGAGTTCGTTTTGCGGCAAGGTCAAAACGCCCCATTCCACAAAGTGGTTCCCGCTTCCGCTGGTTCCCAATTGTCGCCATGCACGATCCTTGTTTTCACGAGTAACCGCGGTGATGGTCCAATCTTCATCAAGCACGTCATGATTGTGTGGAACTCTCCATTTTCCACCGGTACCAAAACAAGTTCCTTTTTTGAGTGCGGAATCAAGCGATTTACATTCGGCAGGGTCGTTGGCATGCAATTTTTCGACGGGCAAGTCGGTAACCGTCAGTTTCATCCGACACGCAATATCAACACCAACGCCATACGGAATCACTGCGTTCTCCGTTGCCAAAACGCCACCGATCGGCAGTCCATATCCCAAATGCGCATCCGGCATTAACGCAGCCGCCACCGATACGGGCAATTGACAGGCGTTTTCGATTTGTTGAAAAGATCCAGCATCGATATCGTCTCCCCACGTTTTATATCCGCACGGCGAAACGTCAGTTTCTGCTTCCAATTGATACTGCGAAATCGCAATAGCAAGTGGTGAGAAGAATTCATCACTGGCATAAACGTCTGGAGCAGCAATTAGCATCGGAATCAGTTTTTTTGGTTTGATACGCTTTGACTTTTCGGCTTTTGCCGCCGCTTGAACACAAGAGATGGCTTGTGGGATGCAATCTTCCGGAACACCCAATTGTATCAATTGCTTTTTATTCATTTAAATCTCCGTGGAAAACCATCACCTCAACCACATTGTCGCAAACTCGCGGCGGTGAAATGATAGGGAGAAAAAAAGTCCGATTGGGTTCTCGAAAATCTTACAAGAAAGATTCTACAGTGTGCCTCGAATTGTCATTGCATCAGAATTTGTCCATTTCATCACCGTAGTCACTAAAACAAAAACGGCTGATTCGAGTTCTTGAATTTAAATCCAATCGCATGCTCAACACCGAATCGAAGATGGATCGATTTATGTTTTTCAACCGACAAACGGCGTTAACAATTTCTCAAATCTATCGTTGAGAAAATCGCCAACTAGGTTCAAAATCCAAGGACAATTCCTGATTGGTTAACTTCGCTCTTAACAATTCAATTGGGATGCTGTTTTCCTTCAAGACTGCGTCATGAAACTCGCGATTGGTCATCTTTCCGGACTGCACCAACTCCTTATGCAACATGCGGAATTGCTTCGCTCCCAACATATACGCTGCCTGATACAACGGCCCATAACCACCCATGATACTGCGTCGCACTTCGGCGGTTGCGTTATTTCTCTCGTGCCCAACTCGATCGACTAAATAGTCGATGCAATCTTCAGGCGACATCTCTCCGCTGTGATATGCCAGCGAAAAGATAATTCGTGCACACCGATGTTTCCGCCAAAAAAGCATGCCGATTCGGTCTTCGGCTGACCTCGCAAAACCCAAATCCCACAACAGCATTTCCCAATAAACCGCCCAACCTTCCAGCCAAAATGGCGTCCTAAAAAGTTCTCGATATGGCTTGTTTCGGCTGTTCATAAAGTACTGCAAATGGTGGCCAGGGATCAGCTCATGGTGGACAACCGCTCTTGCAAAATGAACATTATTCCCGCGAAGACTCATCAACTTATCAGCATGGCTCATCGTATCGGTAGGAAACGAAACGATGATTGTGTTACCACCCAAAAAGTACGGACTCATTTTTTGACGTTCGGGCGACATCATTTTCATTCGCCACGATTCTTTCGCCAATGCGGGGACCGTTATTAAATTATTCATCTCAAGAAATCGGACCGCTTCCTGCGCTAAATCCGCAATCATTTTCGGCTGTTTGCCCGGCGCGACATGTTTTGTTTTGACAAACTCCTGAGCCTTTTTCCAATCACGAAAACCAAGCTCACGAGTTGCCTTTCCCATTTCAATATCGCACCACGTCATTTCAAGATTGGCGATCTCAATTAACTCCGACGCAGTGTACGGAATCATCGCATTCTTGATCGCCAGATCGAGCGATTCGACGCCTATCGGTTGCCCTATGATTTTTGTGTTGGGATCATCCTTTCCAAAAACGGCCGCCTTCAAATATGCGATGTGGGCTTTCAAAGCATTCGAAACCTCTTCATACGGCTTCTTTACCCACCAGGAGTACATCGGATCATAACCCGAATAGAATCGATGAAATTCGCTCAAGGATCTTGATAACTTTTCTAATTCCAAAGTGGCTTCGTAAACGAGCGTCGGCTTAGTTTCAACCATTGTTTGCAAAACGCTCGTGAGTTTCGAAGGGTCCAGTAACGCCCCCGCATTGATTTGCTTCGTAATTGCGGTGAAGACTTCCGCAATTTTTTCGGGATCGATTTCTTTCATCGCTTCATGGTCTTCCAGCAGCACCGAAATCGACTTCCAATACGGAGCCAGTCGACGGACCGAAGCTAGTTTTCGCGCATGAACAATTCCTCGTTGCGATTGAAACTCGATGTGGTTTTTTAAAAGAATTAAGTCAATCTTTCCGTCTTGATCAAGTGAGTCAAACTCGACCTGCGAAATTCGAGTCCGCCACAACGAATAAAACTCCTTGAAACGATCCTCGGTAGATTGAGAAAGCGGAATTCGATACTTGAATTTCAAGCTATTTTCATCCGCCGAAAATTGCTCGACCAATTCGCGAGTTTGGCCCAGGGCGTGCGACCCAACAACAGAAAGCAGATGCATTACGCCGAGCGTCCATAGAAAAACCGTAAACCGCATGACGGCTGTACCATTTTTCCGAGTATATTGAGTGCTGGATTTCACTTGCTGTTCCTCTCGCCCATCTTTTTACAGTTAGCGTCCGTGTGACCGAAATACAATAAAAACGCTCAGCCAGAACCCTGAACTGAGAATTGTACGTGAGTCGTACGTAAGTTGGCCGGTTTGATTTCGTGTCCGTTCTCCATTTTCATCAGAAACCGGCATTTTTGACAACGTAATTCACTTTCGAAAGCTCTCGCTCTATTTTTATAATGTTTTCTGTCATAAAAATCGCTACCGACGAAACAATCGTGAAATCAGTTACAAATCGAACGCCAACTTTTGCCATGCTCCGACACCAACATGCACTTGCCTACTCGGTCCTGACTTTTGCGACCTATTTAACGACACTGAGCGGTTTATCCAATCAATTGAGGGCAATTGACGAATCGATTCAATTCAATCGAGACATTCGCCCAATTCTCGCAACGCACTGCCTAACCTGTCATGGTCCAGACGAATCGACTCGCGAGGGAGGACTACGACTGGATCACTTGTCCGGTGCCACGCAAGAAGCTGATTCAGGAGAATTCGCGATCGTACCTGGAAAACCGAACCAAAGCGAAATGATCCGACGAACAAGCTTGGATGAAGAAGACGGCGAGCGAATGCCGCCCAGCGGAAAAGGCTTGAACGAAAAAGAAAGATCATTGCTCAAACGCTGGATTCAATCGGGAGCGAATTTCGACGCGCATTGGGCGTTTGTCGCACCAAAAAAGAAAGCGATTCCGAAGACCAAGAATAACCAATGGGTCCAAAACAGTATTGATCGTTTTGTCCTGTCACGCCTCGAACAGGAAAAACTATCACCAAACCAACCTGCGGATCGGTACATCATCGTTCGCAGAGTTTACATCGACCTTCTCGGGTTGCCTCCGACCATTGAAGAAGTTGACGATTTTGTCATGGATGTTTCGCCGGACGCATATGAAAAAATGGTAGACCGTGTCCTTTCGTCACCAAAATTCGGCGAGCGTTGGGGACAAGTTTGGCTCGATCTTGCACGATACGCAGATTCCCAAGGCTATGCCCAGGATTCACCTCGCAACATTTATCGATATCGCGATTGGGTCATCGATTCAATCAATGCCAACAAACCGTTCGACGAATTTACCGTGGAACAACTGGCCGGAGACATGTTGAAAAATCCTCGCAACGACCAATTGATTGCGACTGCATTTCATCGGAATACGATGACCAATAGCGAAGGCGGAACTGATGACGAAGAATTCCGCAGCGCCGCAGTCGTCGACCGCGTCAACACGACGATGCAGGTCTGGATGGGCATGACGATGGGATGCGCTCAATGCCATACACACAAATATGATCCGATTACACACAAGGAATATTTCCAAGTCTACGCAATTTTGAATCAAACCGAGGACGCTGATCGGCCAAATGAATCGCCTTTGCTCTCAGAATTGTCGCCCGTTCGACAAAAACAAAAACAAAGACTTGAAGCCCAAATTGCGGCGTTAAAGTCTGAAATTGCCAACGAAAAGATAAATAACAAAAACGCGAAGCAACGAATGACCGAGTTACCAGCCGGCGAATTAAAAGCGCGTTACGTCCGCGTCCAAGGGCTGGGGAAAATGTTCCTTCACCTTGCCGAAGTTGAGGTGTTTTCAGAAGAAAAAAACGTTGCACTCAAGGGAATCGCTTCGCAATCCTCCACCGCGTTCAACGGTCCGCCTAAACTTGCAAACGACGGAAACAGCAACGGCGATTTTGCGAAAAACAGCGTGACACACACCGCAGAAGAAGAAAATCCGTGGTGGGAAGTCGACCTAAAACGGGACATTACCGTCGACAAAGTCGTCGTTTGGAATCGCAGCGAATCGCAATCTGTTGTGGATCGTTTGAAAAAATTCCGAGTCATCTTATTGAATAAAAATCGAAAACCAATTTGGACATCGACCTCGAATCAGCCTCCAAATCCATCAAAAGAATTTACCGCACCCAAACACTCCGACCAACTCGCCTCAGCAGATCGAGATCGACTCATTGCCCTTACCAAGGAAATGGGATCTGGTTTATCGCCAAAAGAGCAACGAATCAATGCATTAGAAAAAGAACTCGCAAAAGTTTCGTCGCCCGACATCTCTACACCAATCTTGCGACAGCTGGCGTCAGGAAAACAACGCGTTACCAAGATCCATAATCGCGGCAATTTCCGCAGCCAAGGTGATGTTGTCCAAGCAGCAACTCCCAACGTCTTTCATCAACTAAAACCACGCGGAGAAACTCTCGACAGACTTGATTTCGCAAATTGGATAATCGACTCCAAAAACCCGATGACGTCGCGAGTGACCGTAAACCGATTTTGGGAACACCTTTTTGGAATTGGAATTGTCCAAACCAGCGAAGATTTCGGAACCCAAGGGGAATTGCCGTCACATCCAAAATTGCTCGACCATTTGGCGATTGAATTCATGGAACACGATTGGGATGTGAAGTGGTTACTCAAAAAAATCGTATCCAGTGCGACCTATCGGCAATCTTCAAAGGTCACACCCCAGATCCAGGAGTTAGATCCTCGCAATCGAAAGCTTTCACACGGTCCGCGATTTAGACTTTCGGCAGAGATGATTCGCGATCAAGCCTTATTTGTTTCCGGAAGCTTGAGCAACAAAATGAACGGACCTTCAGTTCGACCCCCCAAACCCAAACTGGGGCTACGAGCTGCGTTTGGCGGCAGCACGGACTGGGATCCAAGCCCCGGTGAAGATGCCTACCGCCGAGGGCTTTACACGACTTGGCGTCGGACTGCACCCTATCCATCGATGACGACATTTGACGCTCCTAGCCGAGAATTCTGCACGATCCGAAGGAGTCGCACCAATACTCCATTGCAAGCTCTTGTTACGATGAACGACCCGGTTTATGTAGAAGCCTCTCGCAACCTAGCCAAATCCGTTTTTAAAATCAGCGATGACGACAATGATCGCATGGCCTATTTGTTCCGTAAGTCGATTGTGAGACCGCCCAATCGGGACGAAATCAAACTGCTCGTTAACGCATTGCAACGTGCGAAATCAAATTTGACAAACGAAAGAGCAACACAACTAGCGGGAAGTGTCAAGCTTGATTCTGTTGACAAAACAGAATTTGCGGCATGGGTGGTAATCTGTAACGTTGTGCTAAACCTCGACGAAACATTGTCACGCCCTTGAATCAACGTCACCGCATTAAACATGAACGGTAAAATATCGCTGATACACATTCCGTGGTTCGACGCGGCCCGATGGTTAGGCGGTTTAACAAAACTCAACACTAACCAATGTGGCCGCCCACCTGTTCAACACTCCCAATGCCGCCATTCCCTTGCTCAACACTGACCAATGTCGCCGGTCCCCAGCGTAGCACGGTCGACCCGTCTGTATTAAAACTATTCAACAGACGTTCAACTTGTGCTACCAATCCGACTTGATCAACTTTCCTTTAAAAATCTAACCAACCATATCAGCTTTTATAAATCGATTTGGTGAAAGAATACAGTGAAACATCTTCTCGATTTTGAACGCAATCAGCTTTCTGAATTCCTGTCGGACAGCGGTGAAAAATCCTTTCGTTTTAGTCAAATTGTAAAATGGATTTTTGCAGACCGCGCTGATTCGTTTGACGAGATGCTAAACCTATCCAAGCCATTGCGTGAAAAACTAGCATCGCAATATACACTTTGGACATCCAAAGTCGTAAAACACTCCAAGTCCAATGATGGTACAGAAAAGCTGCTGCTGGAGTGGCCGGACGGTGGACAGGTTGAATGCGTGCTACTTCGTGATGGTGACCGTCGTTCTATTTGCGTCAGCAGTCAGGTCGGCTGCGCGATGGGCTGTGTATTTTGCGCGAGCGGACTCGATGGCGTCGATCGAAATTTGACGTCGGGCGAAATCTTGGAACAAATGCTTCGTCTGCAACGACTTCTCCCCAGGGACGAGCGGCTCAGTCACATCGTCATGATGGGAATGGGGGAACCGCTCGCGAATTTAAAAAACGTGCTCACGACTCTTGAAATTGCCTCCGACGAAAAGGGGTTAGGAATCAGTGCACGGCGGATCACCATCTCGACCGTTGGAATCCCAGAAGCAATTCGCAAATTGACAGAATTGAAGTCGCGATACAATCTTGCCGTTTCATTACATGCACCTAACGATGAACTACGGACGAAATTGGTTCCGGTCAACAAGAAGATCGGGATCGACAAGATCTTGGACGCCGCGGACGAATACTTTGAATCATCCGGAAGACGATTGACTTTCGAATATGTGTTACTTGCTGGCATCAACGATCAAGCGGAGCATGCGAAACAACTTGCCGGCCGCCTCCGCCGACGTGCCGTATTGCTGAATGTCATTCCTTACAATCCGGTTGCTGGCCTGCCCTACAAGACACCATCATCTGCAGCGACCTCTCAATTCCGGCGAATCCTAATGGATGCCGGCATTACAATCCAGTTCCGCCAGCGGAAGGGAGACGAAATCAACGCGGCCTGTGGCCAACTGCGTCGAACGTTTGCCAAAGATTCCGCCCCACAAACGGTTGTAATTTCCCCGTCGAGCTAGTCTGGATTGCCTACGACCCACACATCGTCCCCACCATCCATCTGCGGAAAGGGACCTGTCAAAGACAATGAGGATACGCCCGGAATGATCTGAACGTCAAAGACCTCTTCGATCCCGGTCTCAAACTCCAGATAGGCGACGGCCTTTCCGGATCGCAAGTCAATCACTGCCACGCCACAACGCAAATCTTCGCGTTTTTCGGCAATCGGCACACCACCGAAAACGGCGGTTTCACGGATCCGCGACATCCCCACAAAAGCAAACGGACCATACATGGCCAAGCCCCTGGTATACCCAGGAACTTTTTCAATAACATCTCTTTGACCGCTACTTCTGTCAACTTTTTCAATCGTGCCCAGTCCGGAATTGAGAACATACAACTCGTTTTCGTGAATCCGAGGAGAATGAGGCATAGCCAGCCCGCGGGTGACCAATTCATTGGATGTGACATCCATCACACAGCCTGTTTCCGCTTTTTTGGGTCGCCAACCAGCAGCTTCATTCGTTTCAGCCATCATCGTGACGTATTTAGGCTGTCCGTTTTCTAACGCAAACCCGTTGAGATGACACCGGTCTTCTCCTTTCAGTTCTGTGATGAAAGGAGGTTTCCAGCGGGGGACAAAACTGAAGCCATCCTGGACAGTACTCAAACAGGAAAATAGCGTGTTGACGACCCACAGATGGTCACTCGTCCACGCCAACTCATGAATATGAATGTTGCCTGTCACCAAAGAGGAACGAGCCAGATAACATTGCTCGTACTTGCCAGCAGGCGCTATTTGCGAGGCAAGTCCACCGCCGTTATCCAGAAACCAAACTTGTCCTTTTGCACCCACGGCGATCTTTTCCGGAGAGACCGCCAAACCCATCGCCTGTTCGAAGTTATGAAATGATAAATTTAACTCACCATTGGGAGCACCAATTACGGCGACTTTCCCGGCAGCGTAGGTGGATACGACCAACGTCGATTTTAGTTGGGACATCAGCGTCAGAAAGTCGTCCGAATACCGATACTTAATTTCACGGACTTTTTCTGCAGGTTCGATTGACTGCTCTGAGTCTCTATCTGTATTTGTCATATTTTCAATCGATGCCTCGAACGTTTCAAAATTGACATCGGCAAAATCAATGTTTCGCTGCAACTTAATCGTTTGATACGGCACGACCAGACCAACACAAGCTTGGTTAACATTTTCTTTAAATCTTACCGTGACTGAGAAGAATTACTTCACTTCCCAGGTTCCCAGCTCAAAAAAGTTAAAAGCGATGTCAATCGCCAGATCCAATTGGTCGGTGCCTCCATTGCGGGCGTTGCCGATCACGTTCTCAAAACCTTTCGTCGCATGTGTAAAACTGTTCGACGCCCCTTTCAGAGTTGCGGTGTTTCCGCTGCCGTTTAGACGATCATTGCCGACGCCGTCGAACAATATCGCTTCATCGTTACCACCTTGGGTGACTGTCGTGTTCACGCGATTAAAGTTACTTGCCGTAAACTGATAACCGGATCCTTCCAACTGAGCTCGTGTGGAAGTACCTTGAAAATCATCATCACCCGCACCGCCAAACAAAAACCCCTTATCATTACCGCCACCGCTGTTCGCTCGAACGCTGCTGAATCCGATCGCGCGATTTAAAAAGGCCAAAGGAGCACCGGGACCATTACGGAGAATACCAAAGTTGTTCGATGGGTTGTTCGTCACCCTCGCCGTAAAGTTCTCATTGCCCTCCGACGTGCCATTCAATATCGCGACGTCCAATCCGCCCGACGTTGATCGAGCAACATTTCGGTCGTACCCTTCGGTACTTACTCGGTACCCTGGGCCAACCATTGAGGCATCAGTCGAGTTGCCTGTAAAAGTATCTGAGCCCACCGAATCGAACAGGTTCGCCAAGTCAAACCCCGTTATAGCACCCGATGACTTCAACGTTACATCACCAAAACCAACCACTCGCTGAGTAAACGTTCTCGCAAGATCACGAACAAACGTGTTGTTCACTTTGGCAACCACTCGCTCG